>CAZMJQ010000173.1:0-16273 GCA_964566475.1 uncultured Propylenella sp.
TCACCAGCGAGAGGGCCCCGGGGACCGACGCCAGAAGCGCGTCATTGCGCGCCCAGCCATAGCGGTTGTGCAGCCACCAGTAGGAGCCGGCGACCAGCCCCATGACGGATAGGCCAAGCACGGCGAAGCTCGCCGGCCAGGTCTGCATCTGATGGATCGTGTCCTGCGTCACGCCGGTCCCGGCATAAATGCCGAGAAGCAGAAACACCGGCGCATGCAGCCGCTGGGGAAAGTGCGTCCTGACGCCGGCAAGGGATGCGACCGCGACGGCCAGCAGCCCGCCGGCGACCCAGCCGGCGGGTATGCCGAGCCCCTGGGCGATGAACCCGCCGCCGGCGCTCAGCGCCAGCGTAAGCGCGATGCGGAACCCACTGCGGAGACTCGTGCCGTTCAGCACCGGCCGCCAGGTCTCCGGCGGGCGCGAAGCCCAGGACGCACGCTACGCGCGGGCGCTGCGCCTGCTCCGCTGACAAGCCTAGGAGGCGAACGACGATTCATCGGCCTCGGCGTAGCGCAAGTGGCGACCGCGTGAAAGCTCCGGACGTTGAAGGCCCTTGCCGCGGGGCCAGCGGCGACGTTGTCTAGGCCGCTCCGGTCGACAGCAGGTCGCGGATCTCGCGCAGCAGCTTCACGTCCTCCGGCGGCGGCGGCGCCTCGGCGGGCTTCTCCTCCTGCTTGCGCACCAGCCGGTTGAACGACTTTATGAGCATGAACACGGCGAACGCTATGATCACGAACTTGATCAGCGCATTGATGAAGAGGCCGATGTTCCAGGTGACCGCGCCGGCCTCCTTGGCCTGCTCGATGGTGTTGTAGTCGCCGCTGCCGTCGAGCACGAGAAAGAGCTGGGAGAAGTCGACGCCTCCGATCAGCAACCCGATCGGCGGCATGATTACATCGTCGACGAGCGACGAGACGATGGCGCCGAACGCAGCTCCGATGATGATGCCGACCGCCATGTCGAGCATGTTCCCCTTGAGGGCAAACTCCTTGAATTCCTTGAGCATTTGCCTGTCCTCCCCTGGGCCGTCCGGCCACCGAAAAGGACATGCTGAACGCGGGGCATCGGAAGGGCAAGCTTAGCCGGGACACAACACCGGCGAAAAACAGATCCTCCCCCGGTCCGTTTCCGGCAATCCGGGGGGCGTTTGCGTTTGCCGGGAAGCAACGGCATCTTCCGGTCACGATCGGCTCGTGGTGAGGTTTACGAATGGCATGGCTGCTGCCGCCGGAGCGGGACATCGGTGTGCTCAAGGCGCCCGTGCGCTCTACCGCGATCATGCTCGGTATATTTGTGCTGAGCGTCCTCGCGCTGGGGCTCCTAGAGAGGCTCGGCGTCGACGCCGGGCTGGCGCCACCCGGTGTCCTGATCGCAGCCTTGGGCCTGGTCGTGGTCGCGGCGCTGCTCTCGCACAGCCGCCGCGCCGTCGACTTCTACGTCGCCGACCGCAGAACCTCCGCGATTTTCGGCGGCCTGGCGGCGGCCGCCGGCCTGGTCGGGCTGCTGACGATCGGTCTGGCCGGCGGCGCCTATGCCGGCTACGGCGACCTGCTGGTCGGGGCCGCCGGCTTCGCAACAGGGTTCCTCATCTTCGCCGTCACGCTCGCCGCCGGCCTTCGCCGCGTGGGCGCCTATACGGCCGGCGACTATCTTGCAGCGCGCTACGGCGGGGTCTGGGTGCGGCTCACCGGAGCGATCATCGCCTTCACGGTGGGCTTCCTGCTGCTCATCGCGCACCTGAAGATCACCGCGCCGCTCGTCGCCACGCTGATCGACCTGACTCCCCGAAACGCCCTCTACACGGCCGCGACCGTGACCGTGCTCATGGTGATTCCCGGTGGAATGCGCTCGCTCACGTGGACGCAGGCGATTCAATATCTCGTCATCGTTCTCGCCTGTCTGGTTCCGGCGGCCTCGCTGATGCTGCGCGGCACGGCGGGTGACGTCGCCTTGGCGGGCGAGTTCGGGACGATGCTGGCGAGGAGCCTTCCGGACTGGCAGAGCGAAGGCGCGGCCAGCGGCACGGTCCTGCCGTTCCTGCTCGGCGCGCTCGGGGCGGCGTCGCTGCCGCATCTGATGGCGCGCTCGGTCACAGCCGCGTCGCCACGCGGCGCCGGTCTCGCGATGGCCTGGGCGGCCCTCTACGCCATCGCACTGATAGCAGTGGGCCTCGTCCTCGCTCTGCTGCTCGACGAGGCGGGCCAATGGAACGCGGAGGTGGGCCTGCTGGAGGTCGCCGCGCTCTTCACATCGCTGCCGGCCGTGCTCGCAGGGCTCGTGCTGGCCGGCGTGCTCGCCGCGCTCTTCGCCATCGGCGTGGCATCGCTCTTCGCCGCGACCAGCGCCGTCAGCCATGACGTCTGGGACGAAGTGCTCGACAGGAAGGGACCGGAGGGACGACGCATCCTGATCGCGCGCCTCGGGCTGATCGGCGTCGCCGCAAGCGCCGCGGCGCTCACACCGATCCTCGACGTCGAGCCGTCGGCGCTGCTTCGCTGGTCGCTCGCCCTCTCCGCGGCGGGACTGTTCGCACCGCTCGTGATCGGACTGTGGTGGCGGCGCGCGATCGATATCGGGGCGGTCGCCGGCATGGTGGCGGGCTTCGGATTTGCGGGACTCGCGTTCGTTCTTGAAGAGACCGGTCTCTTCGGCGGGTCGGATGGCGGCGGACTGGCGGCGATTGGAGCGCCGGCCGCGGCCGTCGCGGGCGTGCTGATCTCCGCCGCGGTGACGATCGGCGTCTCGCTCGTCATGCCGGCGCCGGAGCCGGACGAGGAGAGCGAGGCGGATGGCTTGGGGAGCCCTGGCGATGCAATCCCGATCCGCGAGCGGCCAGCCTAATCGGGTGCATCGCGTCCCCGGCCGTGCTTCCACTCCCCCACCGTTCCGACAAGACGGCGCATAGCCCCGTCGGCCAGGCGCGCCACGTGCGCCACGCCGCTGCCTCCCGCACAGACGCGGCGGGCCCTCTCTATCGCCGCGCCCCGCGCCTTGAGATTGATTGACCTCTCCTCAAGCCGCGCCGGGCCGCTGACGCCCGACCCGGGCTCGCAGCGGACGCCGCCGGAAGGACCCTGGGCTCCCGCAGGAGCGGTGAGCGCCACGAGCAGAACGGCGATCGCGAGGCCGGCTTCATGTGTCTTCATCGGCACGGCTAGCATATGCCTGCTGCGGCCCGTGCGAAAGCAGGCTTGCCCGTTCGGCGACGCCATCTATCCTGCCCCCGATGTCTGCACTGATCTACAAGATATGTCCTGAGGCGCTGTGGCGCGCGGCGGAAGATGCCGGGCGCTTCGAAGGCGCGCCGGTCGACCTCGCAGACGGCTATATCCATTTCTCAACCGCCGGGCAGGTGCGCGAGACGGCGGCGAAGTATTTTGCCGGAGAGGACGGCCTCCTTCTCGTCGCGGTCGACCCCGATGCGCTCGGGGACGCGCTGCGCTGGGAGCCGTCGCGCAGCGGCGCGCTTTTCCCTCATCTATACGAGCCGCTCGACATCGCGGTCGTGCGGCAGGTCGCGCCGCTGCCGCTCCGGCCGGACGGCGGTCACCAGTTTCCGGCGGGCATTCCGTGACTCTGGCCGACCGGGCGACGGCCGTCCTCAGGCTGCTGGAGCCCGAGCGCGCCCACCGGCTGGCGCTTGGCGCGGTACGCAGGGCCCGCTTCAGCCCGCCGGCGGTCGCGCTCGACCCGAGGCTGCGGGTCACCAAGCTCGGGCTCGACTTCCCCAATCCGATCGGACTGGCGGCAGGGCTGGACAAGAACGGCGAGGCACCGGACGCCATGCTGGGGCTCGGCTTCGGCTTCGTGGAGATCGGGACGCTGACGCCGCTGCCGCAGGAGGGCAACCCGAGGCCGCGGCTCTTCCGGCTTTCGGCCGACCGTGCGCTCATCAACCGGCTGGGCTTCAACAACGAAGGACACGAAGCGGCGCTCGAAAGGCTCGACCGGCGGGCAGGCCGGGGCGGCATCGTCGGCGTCAATATCGGCGCCAACCGCAACAGCGACGACCGTCTCTTCGACTACGTGGCGGGCGTCAGGCTGTTCGCGCCGGAGGCGTCCTACCTGACGATCAACGTATCCTCGCCGAACACGCCGGGACTGCGCGACCTGCAGGCGGGCGAGGCGCTCCGCGCGCTGCTGGACGGGATCGGCGACGCACGCGCCGCGGCGCAAACGGAATGCGGGCGCCGCACGCCGCTGCTCCTCAAGATCGCGCCCGACCTCGACGACAGGGCGCTCGCCGAGCTGATCGAGACCGCGACGCGGCAGGGGGTCGACGGCCTCATCATCGCCAACACGACGGTGTCGCGGCCGGACCTGAAGTCGAAGCGCGACGCGCAGGAGATCGGGGGGCTGTCCGGTCCGCCGTTGCTGGAGCTTTCCACCGCCATGCTGAGCCGCGCGCGGCAGCTCGCCGGTCCGGACCTGGTGCTCGTGGGAGCCGGCGGCGTGGACAGCGCGGCGGCCGCATGGTCCAAGATCGCCGCGGGCGCCGATCTCGTGCAGCTCTATACGGGGCTCGTCTACGAGGGGCCTTCGCTGCCGCGCCGCATCGCCGCCGACCTGCTGCGGCGGCTGGAGGAGCGCAATTTCAAGCACATCTCGGAGGTCCGGGGCGTGGAGACGGCGCGCTGGGCGGCCGCGTGGGCGCACTGACCGGATGCGCGCGGTTTCGGGACGGCAACGCCCGCGTCCGGGCCCTGGACCGTGGAATTTTCGGGCCCCGCCTGCCAACGCCGTCGATTCTGGCCGATTCGGGAGGCGTTGAGCGAAAAAAGTGGCGGCGAACCGTAGGTTACGCCGCCACCCAGTCGAGCCATCAGGGGAGACAGCTCTCCCTACCCTTGGCCCCTGGGCGGCGGGCTGTCCAGCGAAACCGGCGTGAGCCCGCCGCGGCGGCTCGCCGCGCGGCTGCTCTCAACCTTAACTAGCTGATATCTATCGATTATATTATGTCAGGTGCCTAATTACCGGCAGCCCCGGAGGCGGCTCTCAGGACGATGCTGCAGCGGGCTCAGAGTCCGGTTTCTTCCCACCTGCCGCTGGCCTCGGAGCGGAAGATCGCGTCGAGGATCCGCATGTTTTTCACCCCGTCCTCGACCCCATAGGGAAGCGGCGTCGACCCGAGCACGGCGCAGGCGAAGGCATCCGCCTCCTCGGCATACTGGTCGACGGCCGGAATCGCCTCCTCCTTCGAGGAGGCGCCGCCGAGGGCGCTCCCGTCGTCGATGATGATTCGGGTCGCCTCCATCTGCGGCGCGTTGAAGGGGATCAGTATCTCGACCCGCCCCTTCGTGCCGCCGAGCGTGACGCGCTGATGCGGGCCGAGCTGCGTGGAGACGGTGAAGGCAAGGTGCCGTCCATCGCCGAAATCGGCGATGACGGAGGAGAGCCGGTCGGTCCTGAACGACGGGTCGCGATCGATCAGCGACACGACGCGCGAGGGCTCCGCCTCGAAGGCGAAGCGGCCGGAGACGATGCCGTAGCAGCCGATATCGAGCAGTGCACCGCCGCCGGTCTCTGCGATGTTGCGAATGTTCTTCGGGTCGCGGTTGTCATAGCTGAAGAAGACCTGCACGGCCTTCAGATCGCCGATCCGGCCGGAGCGCAGGATCTCGCGCGCCCGCAGCCATTGCGGATGGAAGCGCACCATGAAGGCTTCCATGACGTGGCGCTCGCCCGCAACGGCCTCCAGCCGCTTCGCGTCGGCGGCGTCCATGCCGAGCGGCTTTTCGCACAGCACATGCTTTCCGGCCTTCAGCGCGGCGATGGTCCAGTCGACATGCAGATTGTTGGGGAGCGGATTATAGATCGCGTCGATGTCGGGATCGGCAAGCAGCTCCTCGTAGGAGCCGTAGGCCTTCGGGATGCCAAGCTTCGACGCGGCCGCCTTCGCCGTCTCCTCGCTTCGCGAGGCAATGGCGTCGACCGTGCCCCGCTTGGAGCGCTGCATGCCCGGAATGACTTTCTCCGTGCCGATCTTGGCGGTAGAGATGACGCCCCAGCGGACCTTTCCAGCCATCCTGCTCTGTCCCCGATGTCACGCGGCGAGGCCGCTCGCCGTCGAATGCGCTGAAGCTTGGCGCGCTCGGCCCGCGCTATAGTCCTGACCGCCGTCGCTGATGCCGCTCGACCAGGCGGCCCCAGAACGCGCTGCGGGTAAAATCAATCGCTGCGAGCAAGACCCCGAATACGAGGAACACGATGAGCGCGATGAGCGGGACGCGCCAGGCGAGGACGCCCAGATAAAGAGCAAAGCAAGACAGTGCGAAAAGCGCCAGGAACCTATCGAGTATCGTCATGATACAACTCCCGCCACCAGGGTGGCATCCTGCCCGTCCTCGCGCAAGGTTTGGGTGAGCCAGCGCGCCGTGCGGAGCAGCCTTCCGTCGTTGAGGCGCCGACCGACCATCTGAACGCCGATCGGCAAGCCGTTGCCGCCGATGAGCAGGGGAAGCGTCACGGCCGGCACACCGAGATAGGTCCAGATCGTGCAGAACGCCGGACTGCCGGTACTGTCGAGACCCGGCGGCGCCTCGCCTGCTGCAGCCGGCGTGACGATTGCATCGTAGCGCTCGAAGAGCTTCTCCAGCGCGGCGTTCAGCCCCTCGATGGAATCTATGGCGGCGGCGTAGTCGATGGCGAGGATGCCCTGCCCTTCCTCGATCATGCCGGCGAGGCGCGGGCTGAGCTGCTCGCGGCCGCGCGTCCAGTAGCCGGCGAAGCTGCGGGCGATATCGGCGAGCATCACGGAGGAGTGCATGGCGTGGGCGTGGGCGAACACCTCCGGCAGCTCCACTTCGTCAATGGTCGCGCCAAGCGTCTCGACGAGCTCCGCGAACCCCCCGCGCACATCGTCGTCCGCCTGCTCCCACACCGGCGAGCGGACGAAGGCGAGGGCCGGCTTGACCGGCGTGCGGCTTTTCGCGGTGTCGAGAAGCCTGGGCGGCGCGGCAAGAATCGTCTGCCGGTCGCGCGGATCGTAGCCCGCAATGACGTCGGCCAGCAGCGCCGCATCCTCCACGCTACGCCCAAAGGTGCCGACCGAATCGAGCGTCGGCGATTGCACGAGCGCGCCGTAGCGGGAGATCAGGCCCCGGCTCGGCTTGAAGCCGACCACCCCGCAATAGGAAGCCGGACGGATGACGGAGCCGTTGGTCTGCGTGCCGATGGCGAGCGGAACCATGCCGGCAGCGACCGCCGCGGCGGAGCCGGATGACGAGCCGCCCGGCGAACGGCCGGCGTCGTGCGGATTGCGCGTCTTGCCGGGCGTATAGACGGCAAGCTCCGTCGTAACGGTCTTGCCGATAGTGATGGCGCCGGCTTCGCGCAGCTTCGCGGCCACAGCGGCGTCCTCGCGCGGCCGCCGTCCGGCGTCCAGGGGAGTGCCGTTCTCAGTCGGCATGCCGCGCACATCGATGATGTCCTTCACGCCCACCGGAACGCCGTGCAGCGCTCCGATCGGGCGGCCCGTGCCGCGAAACCGGTCGGCGGCCTCCGCCTGCTTCATCGCAAAGTCGGTATCGATGAAGGCGAAGGCCTGAACCTCCGGCTCACGCTCCGCGATCCGCTCGAGGCAGGCCTCCATCAGCTCGGTCGACTTCAGGGCGCCGCGCGCGATCTCGTCGCGCGCGGTCAATGCGGCCATGTCCGCCAGCCTGGCTTTTCTCGAGGACATGCTCAGCGACCGTAGAAAACCTGCGGCAGGTAGAAGACGATGTCGGGGACCAGATAGAGGATGATCATTGCCACGAAAACCAGCATCAGGAAGGGCATACAGCCCCGGAAAATCTGTACAAGCTGGATATGTGGTGGCGCTATGCCTTTGAGATAGTAGGCCGACATCGCCATCGGCGGCGTCAGGAACGAGGTCTGCAGGTTGAGCGCGACCAGGATGCCGAAGAACAGCGGATCGATGCCGAAATGCGGCAGGAGCGGCAGAAAGATCGGCACGAAGATGATGATGATCTCCGACCATTCGAGCGGCCAGCCGAGGAGGAAGATGATGAGCTGCGCCATCAGCAGGAACTGCAGCGGCGTGAGATCGAGGCCCGTGACGAACTCCGAGATTAGTTGCTCGCCGCCGAGATAGGAGAAGACCGACGAGAAAGTCCACGATCCGACGAAGAGCCAACACACCATGGCCGAAGTGCGAACCGTCAGATAGACGGACTCCTTCAATCGCTGCCATGTGAGCGCACGGTAGGCGACGGCAAGGCCGAGTCCGCCCAGTGCTCCCACTGCCGCAGCTTCGGACGGTGTCGCCAGACCGAACAGGATGGCGCCCAGCACCGCCATGATGAGCACCGCAAGCGGCACGAAGGAGGTGAGCAGCATCCATGCCAGCTCGCCATAGCTGTGGTCGCCGACCTCTTCGGCCGTCGTGCGCGGAGCGATGCTCGGCTGCACGATGGAGCGGCCGACGACATAGGTGAGGTAAAGCCCGGCCAGAAGCAGGCCCGGCAAGAGCGCCCCTGCGTAGAGCCTGACGATCGAAACACCCGACGCCGCGGCATAGACGATCAGCATGATGGAGGGCGGGATGAGGATGCCGAGCGTGCCCCCGGCGCAGATCACGCCCGACGAGAAGCTCGTGTCGTAGCGCGCCCGCAGCATGGCCGGAAAGGCGAGCAGCCCCATCAGCGTCACCACGGCGCCGACGATGCCGGTGGCCGTCGCGAAGAGGGCACAGGTTATCAGCGCCGCCACAGCCATGGACCCGGGGATGCGGCGCGCGGCGATGTTGAGCGTCGTGAAAAGCCGCTCCACGATGTTGGAGCGCTCGACGATGTAGCCCATGAAGAGGAACAGGGGCACCGCCGTCAGCACGTCGTTCGCCATGACCGAATAGGTCTGGTTCACGAAGAGATCGAAGATGCGATTGTTGAAGAACCCGGAAACCCAGGTCTCGACCAGGGTCCAGGTATCAGCCTCCTGTCCGACCGCGCGATTGTAGGCGACCCACATGCGGGCGGAGTCGAAATAGGCGTAGTAGCCGAAACACACGCCCATCGCCATCAGCGTGAAGGCAATGGGGAACCCGAGAAAGATGACGAGGATGAATATCCCCAGCATCATTACGGCGACTTGCGGATCGGTCATCGGTCAGTCCCGCCCCCTGCCGGGATCGCCCGGCGATTCAGGCCGCACGACGTCGACGGCTTCGGTGGCGTGCTCCAGCACCTCCAACGCGCGTCCCTCCAGCCCCATTTTCTCGATTTCCTCGACGTCGTCGACGGCGATCAGCCATTCGCCGCGCCTGATGCAAAGGATGCAGCGGAACACCTGCGCTATGCCCTGGATCAACAGGAGCACGCCGGCGGCAACGATGATCGACTTGAACTGAAAGATCGGGATGTTGGCGGGGCTCATGGAACTTACTTCCAAAAACCGCCAGGAGCGCCCCGCATATCGCCAGCCGGCGAAAATGAGCGCCAGGATTCCGGGAAAGAAGAAGAGGAAGTAGAGCACCAACTCCATTTTCGCCTGCGTCCTCGGATGCCAGAGGCGATAGATGAAGTCGCCGCGCACGTGGCCGTTGCGCGACAGCGTGTAGGCGCCGCCCATCATGAACAGCGTTCCGTACATGATGTAGGAGATGTCGAAAGCCCAGACCGTCGGCGCGCCAAGGAAATAGCGCATGAACACTTCGTAGCCGACGCCGAACGCCATCACCATGATGCACCAGGCGAAGGCCTTGCCGAACCACGCCGACAGCTTGTCGGCAAACAGGACGTAGTGCTCCATCGGGGCTCACGAAAGATCGCGGTAATTGCAGACGGGACGGCCGAGATGGCCGCCCCGCCGGATTTGCTACGAACCGGGCGCCGGGGCGCCCTGCGTATCAAATTTGAAGCTGGCCCGGGAAGTGGTGCTCGTAGGCCGCCACGTAGTCGGCCGAGTTCATGAAGTCGTAGTACGCCACCCTCTCGCACCACGCCTTCTGGCTGTCGACCACCTTCTTGAAGTACGGATCCTCGACGAGATCCTCCAGAAGCTGATCCCAGGCGGGAAGCTGCGCCTGCATCACCGGACCCGGCGTGCGGATGACGTTGACGCCGTCCTCGTTCTTCAGGCCCTGCAGGTCGCGCGAGTAGTTGTCCATGGCGGTGGCGTAGTTGATCGTGTTCGCCGCTTCCACCGAGTGCTTCAGGATCGCCTGCAGATCCGGATCCAGACCTTCATAGGTGTCCTTGTTGAAGATGATTTCGAAGAACTCGTTCGCCTGGTGGTAGGAGCCGAGCATGTAGTTCTTGGCCACGTCCTGGGCGCCGAAACGACGGTCCGAGGTCGGGTTGTTGAACTCGAAGGAATCGATCACGCCGCGCTCCATGGCCGGCACGATCTCGCCGCCTGGAAGCTGCGTGACCGCGGCACCCATTGCCTGGAACAGATCGGCCGCGAGACCGACGGTCCGGTATTTGAGGCCGTTGAGCTGGCTGGCATCGGTCACCGGCTCCTTGAACCAGCCGAACGGCTGGGTCGGCATCGGCATGCAGAAGAAACCGACGACGTTGAGGCCGAGAATGTCGTTGATGAGCTCGTCATAGAGTTCCTGGCCGCCACCGACATGAATCCAGGCCAGAACGTGCGCGGCGGTTCCGCCGAAGATCGGGCCGGTGCCGAAGAGCGACGCGGCCTTGTTCTTGCCGTACCAGTAGACGGTCACCGTATGGGCGCAGTCGAGCACGCCATCGTGGCAGGCGTCCTGTACCTGGAATGCACCGACGATGGCGCCGGCCGGAGTGAGGTCGATGCGCAGACGCCCGCCGGACATCGCCTCGACCCGATCCACATATTGCTGGGCCATTTCGTGGAAGATGTCGGAAGACGTCCATGAGCTCTGCATGCGAAGCACGATCGGGCTCTGCGCCGTTACGACGGCCGGCATTGCCAGCGTGCCCGCGGTCGCGCCGGCGGCGATTGCGCCGGACCTCAGAAACTTCCGGCGGGATACTGTCTTCTGCTTGTTTTCAGTCATGCGAGTTTCCTCCCTAACAATCCGCTATTCGCGGCTCGAGACGATCTCAGCCGCCGTCACACCCAGACAACTGGCATACGTTACGGCCAATGCCAGAAACTGGCCGATTGGAGCGATTTTGGCAATAGCAGGGCAGCGAACGCAAGCGTTTGCATGTCGCATCCTCGTGATCGCTCGCCAAATGGTGCAGTTCAGCGCTTCAACTATAGCCCTGCGTCGAATCGACCTTGCCGCGAAACACCCAGTACGAATAGCCGGTATAGGCAAGGATGATGGGGATGAGGATTGCCGTTCCGACGAGCAGGAAAAGCAGGCTCGAATCCGGTGCCGCGGCCTCCCACAGCGTGATGGCGCGCGGTACGACGAACGGATAGACGCTGATGCCGATCCCCGCGTAGGAGACCAGGAACAGCAGAATGGCCATAAGGAAGGGCATCGCCTCCCGCCCTCGCGCCAGGCTGCGGAAGAAGCCGAAGGCGATCAGCGCAACAAGCAGCGGCACCGGCGACAGGAATGCGATGTTCGGCCAGGAGAACCAGCGCGCGCGGAGCTCCGGGCTAAGAAACGGCGTCCACACGCTGACGACCACTATGAATGCGAGCACCGCGATTCCGAGCGGAATGGCCAGGCCGGCCATGCGCTCCTGCAGATGGGACTCAGTCTTCATCAGGAGAAAGCACGCCCCGAGAAGGGCATAGCCGAAAAGCAGCGCCGTGCCGGTCATGAGGCTGAATGGCGTGAGCCAGTCGAACAAGCCGCCGGCATAGGCGCGGCCTTCCACCTCGATCCCCTGAAGGACGGTGCCCAGGGCCACGCCCTGGGCAAACGCGGCGACGTAGGAGCCGATAACGAAGCCCCAGGTCCAGGCGCGGCGGTGACGCTCGTCGCGGTGGCGGAACTCGAACGCCACGCCGCGGAAGATGAGCGCCAGCAGCATCGCGATCACAGGGGCATAGAGCGCGGGCAGCAGCACGGAATAGGCGAGCGGAAAGGCCGCCATCAGCCCGCCGCCGCCCAGTACCAGCCACGTCTCGTTGCCGTCCCAGACCGGCGCGATCGCGTTAATCATCGTCTCCTCTTCCTCGTCCGACCGAGCGAACGGCGTGAGGATGCCAATACCGAGATCGAAGCCGTCGAGGACGACATAGGCGAAGACCGCGAAGGCGAGGATGGCGCCCCAGGCTATGGCAAGATCGGGCAAGGCCTCACCTCAGCGATTGCCGCGCCTGAGAGCCTGGACCGGCGTGATGCCGGCGGCGCGCGTGGGCTGCTCGAAGGGGCCGGTCCCGACCTGCTCCGGATCGGCTCGCATGAGCCTGAGAAGATACCATATCCCGGCACCGAAGACGATGAGATAGACCACGACGAACGCGAGAAGCGAACCGGCCACACCCGGCGCCGCGATCGGCGAGACCGAATCCTCCGTCCGCAGCAGGCCGTAGACGGTGTAGGGCTGGCGCCCCACCTCCGTGACGAACCAGCCGGCGAGCACGGCCACAAATCCCGACGGGCCCATCCACAGGCACCAGCGGGCGAACGCCGTCGAATCGTAAAGCCGCCCGCGCCGGCGCAGCCAGAGGCTCACAAGCCCCGTCGCGATCATCAAAAGGCCGAGCCCGACCATGACACGGAAGCTCCAGAAGACGACCCACACGCGCGGCCAGTCCTCGCGCGGCCAGGCCTTCAGGCCCTGCACGGTCGCGTTCGGATCGTGCTTGAGGACGAGGCTTCCGGCCTTGGGGATCTGGAGCGCATAGCGCGTCTCGCCGGCCTGCATGTCGGGCAGGCCGAAGAGGATCAGCGGAGCCCCGGCAATCTCCGCCTCGAAGTGCCCCTCCATCGCCGCGACCTTGGCCGGCTGATGCTCCAGCGTGTTGAGGCCGTGGAGGTCGCCGGCGATCAGTTGCAGGGGCGCGACGAGCGCCGCCATCCACATCGCCATGGAGAACATCGTCCGCACTTCCGGGCTGCGCCTGCCCTTCAGCAGATGGTAGGCGCCCGTGGCGCCCACGAGGAACGCCGTGGCGAGGTAGGCGGCAAGCACCATGTGGACCAGGCGGTATGGGAAGGACGGGTTGAATATGATTGCGAACCAGTTCTCTGGCACGAACTGCCCTACCTCGTTCATCGCGTGACCGGCGGGCGTGTGCATCCAGCTGTTCGCAGCGAGTATCCAGAACGCGGAGATGAGCGCGCCTATGGCCACCGCGAGGGTGGCGATGAAATGCACGCTCTTCGGCACGCGGTTGACGCCGAAGAGCATGATCCCGAGGAACCCGGCCTCGAGGAAGAAGGCGGTCAGCACCTCGTAGCCCATGAGCGGCCCGATCACCGGCCCGGTCTTGTCGGCGAAGACGCTCCAATTGGTGCCGAACTCGTAGGAGAGCACAATGCCGGAGACGACGCCCATGCCGAAGGCGAGCGCAAACGCCTTCACCCAGGTGCGGAAGAGCCGGATATAGCGCTCCTCGCCCGTGAGCAGCCACAGCCCCTCGAGGACCGCGAGGTAGCTGCCCAGTCCGATCGTCAGCGCGGGGAAGAGGATGTGGAAGGAGACCGTGAAGGCGAACTGAACGCGCGCGAGAACGACCGGGTCCAGGCTTTCAAACATCGGCTCCGCCTGTTCTGCCTGCCGGCCGCTGCACGGTCGGAATGGCGCGGCCGATCGCCCGCAACGTATACTGCAAGCGGTGCGCCGATAAAGGGAGACTAGGCCGGATCGGTTGCTTTTCTCTCCTGTACCGACAGATTTCGGATAATCGCCGCAAGACCCGCCCTCAGCTCCTCCGGCTCCGTGTTCTCAAGCGCTTCGTCTTCCAGTTCCTGCCAGATGGAGTCGATGTCACCGATCCTGCTGCGGGCCATTTCCGTCATCGTGATCGCCACCTTGCGTCTGTCCCGGTCCATGACCTCGGTGCGCACCAGGCCCGCCGCGGAGAGGCGGTTGACCATCTTGGTGACGGTTGGCGGCTGGATGGACAGGGACGCGGCGGCCTCGCCCATCGTCTTCGGACCGTCCTGAAGCAGCTTCAACAGCGCATCTTGGCCGGGATGAAGGCCTATCCGCGCAAGGAGCTTGGCGGAACGAACGCGGTATGCGCGGGCGGCCTGCAACAGCCGCAGGGTGACTTTGTCGTTCATTGTGCTCGATTCCCGGGCGCCTTCGATCTCAAACCCCTAAGTCCCCTAACGAAGAACGCCCCAGCGACGCAGCGGTTGCGCATGCCCTCCAATTTCCGCTGCATCGGCGTACGCGCAGGGGCGGCCCGTTCTCGGAACCTGAGCCATAACTCATCGTTGCTACTTCTGGGCTTCCGGCGATGCAGATCGCTCGGCGATCCGCTAAAGGGCGGCGCCGGCGGCTCGGCACGGGTCTTGCGTCGATACATTGTCATGGTATCGAGGCAGGGTCCTTCGTGTTGCCCGTGCCGTACGAGGCGCCCCAGAGTCGGGGCGCAAGACAAACGGACCCCCGCGCGGAGCGGTGAGCCCATGGGAAGAACATGACCAGGCCTCAAGCAAAGGAACGGCAACCGGCGGCGCGCGCAGCTGCGCCTCGATCAAAACCGCAGGTTGAGAGCGCCTCGCCCGAACGGCCCGGCGCCGAACCCGCACTGCAGCGACTGGCCGCCCAGCGCGTCGTCATCGAAGCGGTCACGCCGGAGATCGACGGCGGCCGCTTCCCGGCAAAGGCCGCAGCCGGCGACGCCTTCGAGGTTGAGGCCGACATTTTCTCCGACGGGCACGACAAGGTCGACGCAGCGCTTCTCATCCGCCGAGCGGACGAGGAAGGCTGGCGAGAGGCGCCCATGGCGTTCGTCGACAACGACCGCTGGCGCGGCGTGGCGATCGTCGAGACGAACGCGCGCTACCGCTACACGGTGATCGCGTGGCGCGACCTCTTCGCCAGCTGGCGCGACGAGGTGTCGAAGAAGCACGCCGCTGGCGTGCCCGTTGGGCTGGAGCTCAAGGAGGGCCTCGAGCTGGTTGGTCGGACGCTCGGCGAAAGCGACCGGATCGGAGACGCCGATCGCATGGCCTTGGGCATGCTGATCGACCGCCTCGAAGGAACGGCCGACGAGGCCGAGAGGCTCACCGGCTTGCTCTCGCGCGAGACCGCGGACCTGATGAGGCGCGCCGGCATCCGCACGAGCCTCTCGCACTATCCGCGCGAGCTGGAGCTCATCGTCGATCGCAAGACCGCGGCCTTCAGCGCCTGGTACGAGCTGATGCCACGCTCCATGTCGGACGATCCGCACCGGCACGGGACGTTCGACGATGTGATCCGCAAGCTGCCCTATGTGCGCGATCTTGGCTTCGACGTGCTCTACTTCCCGCCGATCCATCCGATCGGCCGCACGCACCGCAAGGGCAAGAACAACACGCTGACGCCGGGGCCCAACGATCCCGGCAGCCCCTACGCCATCGGCTCGGAGGAAGGCGGCCACGACGCCATCCACCCGGACCTCGGCAGCTTCGACGACTTCGCCCGGCTGATCGCCGCCGCGCGCGATCACGACCTGGAGATCGCGCTCGATTTCGCCATCCAGTGCTCGCCGGACCATCCCTGGATCAAGGAGCATCCGGAATGGTTCGACTGGCGGCCGGACGGCACCATCAAGTTCGCCGAGAATCCGCCGAAGAAGTACGAGGACATCGTCAACGTCCACTTCTATCGGAAGGCCCTCCCCTCCCTCTGGTACGCGCTGCGCGACGTGGTCCTCTTCTGGGCGGAGAAGGGGGTCAAGATCTTCCGGGTCGACAACCCGCACACCAAGCCGATGCCGTTCTGGGAGTGGATGATCCGCGATGTGCAGGACCGCTATCCCGACGCGATCTTCCTGGCGGAGGCCTTCACGCGCCCGAAGGTGATGAAGCGGCTCGCCAAGGTGGGCTTCACGCAGTCCTACTCCTACTTCACCTGGCGCAACACGAAGGGCGAGCTGACGGACTATCTGACCGAGCTGACGACGACGGAGTGCCGCCACTATATGCGGCCGAACTTCTTCGTGAACACGCCCGACATTAACCCCTACTACCTGCAGACGAGCGGGCGTCCCGGCTTCCGTATCCGCGCAGTGTTGGCCGCGACGCTCGCGGGGAACTACGGCGTCTACAGCGGCTTTGAGCTCTGCGAAGCGACGCCGATCCCGGGCAAGGAGGAGTACCTCAACTCGGAGAAGTACGAGATCAAGGCGTGGGACTGGGACCGGCCGGAGCACATCCGTCCCGACATCCGGCTCCTGAACAGGCTGCGCAGGGAGCATTCCGCGCTGCAGTCGTTCGCC
>CAZMJQ010000174.1:0-16126 GCA_964566475.1 uncultured Propylenella sp.
AGGGCGGGCAGTCCGCGGCGGAGCATCGTTCCGAGGTGCTCCGGCTCGGTCGGCTCCGACACTCCGCCCGACCGGCACTACGACCGGTCTGCGGCTCGTTGTCCGCCTTAAGCCTGTCGCCGGTGTTGCCCTGCATCGCCGGTGACCGGCGGAGAGTGGGAGGACTGGGGTCGAAAGCGCTGCGCGGGGCGCCTGAAGGGCGCCACTTTAAACTTTTGCGAGGCACCCGTCAGGCGCCCCGCTCCCTCCTCGTAACGGGGAGGCAGGAAGAAGCAAAGCTCGGGCTGCGAAGCCGCGAGAGGACGAGGCATGTACCGCAGACGAGCCGCAGCGCGCCCAACCCTCTCCCGTGGGGAGAGGGTGCCCGCGAAGCGGGCGGGTGAGGGCGTTCGGCGGTTGTCGTGGTCGCGAGACGCGCCGCCCGCGCCAAGGAGCTTCACGCAAGGCTTTCCTGCCTCGGCGGGTCCAGTTCGCTCGAGCGGCCGTGGGGGCTGCTGCGCAAGTAGTCCCGGACTCCCGCCGCGCGACCGGCGGGTCTGCGGCCTTGCTGCATGCGAATCAACACGATGTCGGCTGTCGGTCACCAGCGCTAGGGACAGACAGTAAACGGGCGTCCAGCGGATAGTGAATCGATAAGATAGCGCGCCATTTGCGCAGCCGACAGGCACGGCTCGGCTACCGGCCGGGCCAAGTATCGGTCGCCATCACCGTGGCCTTGAGACATGTCTTCAATACGGGGACGGAGGGAACAGAATGAACCAGCTAAGGATAGCGTCGCTTGCCGCGGCGGCGGCTCTGGGAGGCTGCATTCTCGCCGCGTCGGCGCAAGCCCAGACCACGTTGCGTTTCAATAACTGGCTTCCGCCGACGCACAGCATCCTCGTGGGGGTCATCAATCCCTGGATCGAGCAGGTCGAGGAAGCGACGGAGGGCCGCGTCCAGATCGAACTGACCGATTCCTCTCTCGGAGCTCCGCCGCGCCAGTTCGACATCGTAGTCGACGGCATCGTCGACGTCGCGCTGGGCATCGTCGGCTACACGCCGGGCCGCTTCAAGGTCATGCACCTCACCGACCTGCCGCTCATCTCCGACAGCGGCACGGCGCGCTCCGTGGCGACATGGCGCGTCTACAACGAATACCTGGAGCCCGTCGGCGAGTTCGAGGACGTCGTCTTGATGAGCGTCTTCGCGTCAACGCCCGGTTCGATCATGACGAGCCAGAAGGCCATCACCGACCTGGCGTCGTATGAGGGTGTGAAGCTCCGCACGGGCGGCGGCATGATGGAGGACATGAACCAGGCACTCGGCGGCGTCAACGTCTCTGCGCCGGCCGGCCAGATCTATGAGCTCGTGTCGAGCGGTGTCGCCGACGGCGCGTTGATGGGCGGCGAGGGCTATGACTCGTTCCAGCTCAAGGGACTGATCAACTACGTGACCGTTGTCCCCGGGGGCCTCTATTCCGCCGGGTGGTACATCATCATGAACAAGGACGCGTGGAACGGCATTTCTCCCGAGGATCAGGAAGCGATCATGTCCGTGTCGGGCGAGCATCTCGCTCGTCTTGCGGGCGGCGTCTTTGACGCTGCCGAGGCGGCCGGCCGGAAGAACTGGGAAGCGGACGGCGTACAGGTCACCGTGGCGGACGAGGCCTTCATGGAAGAGGTGCGGGCGCTTGCCCAGCCTTTGATCGATGAGTGGGTGGCCGCCGCGAACGCCGAAGGAATCGACGGTGAAGCCGCTCTGAAGGCCTATCACGAAGAAGTCGAGAAGGTGGAATCGTCCAACTGAGCCAGCCAGGCGCCGGGCGGCGGCTTGCCACCGTCCGGTACCGTGTGCTCAGGGTTTTCCATGAGCGAGCGCCACGAACTCGAGAAGCCGGCGAGCCTCGAAGAACTGCCCTCACCAGCCCTTCGAGCCGAGCAGTTGCTGACGACCGTTGCCGGCCTCATTCTGTTTGCGACGCTGCTCATGACCGTCATCGATGTCTTCGGGCGCTATCTGTTCGGTGCGCCGCTGGGCTTCGCTTACGAGATGACGGAGCTCGCGATGTCGGCAACGTTCTTCGTCGCCCTTTCGACGGTGACCTTGCGCGGCGACCACATCAGCGTCGGATTGTTCGATGCGCTATTCGTCGGCCGTATGGCGGCGCTGCGCGAACTGATCGTCTCGCTCGTCATGGCGGCCGGTATCGGTTTCATCTGCTGGCGCATGTTCCTGTTCGCCGGCAGATTGGTTCACTACGGTGATACAACGCACGTCCTCAAGGTGTACCTCTATCCCTTTGCGTATGTGGGCACGGTCGGTCTTGCAGTAGCAGCGATGGCCGCAGCGGTCCGGGCAGTGGTGGCCGCGCGGCGTTTGATAGCCGGCACGGCATGACTGCGACGCTTGTCGGGTTCTGCGCACTCTTCGCGCTGCTGTTCTTCGGCTTCCCGCTCACTCTGGCGCTGGGTTTCGTCGGCTATTTCGGCTTCGGGCTGATTGTCGGCTTTGCGCCTTCCGGGGCCATCGTCGCCCAGACCGCATGGGATACCGTCACGAACTACAACCTGGCGGTTCTCCCGATGTTTCTGCTGATGGGAAACCTCGTCAACCATGCGGGCCTGTCGCGTGAGCTCTACGACGCGTCCAACGCCTTTGTCGGCCACAGGCGAGGCGGCCTGGCCATGGCCACCGTGATTGCCTGTGGCGGCTTTTCCGCTGTTTGCGGCTCCAGCGTCGCCACGGCCGTGACGATGGGAAAGATCGCCCTGCCTTCCATGCGTCGCTATGGCTACTCCGACGCCCTGTCGACCGGCTCGGTGGCGGCCGGAGGAACACTCGGGATTCTGATCCCGCCGTCCGTCCTGATGGTCATCTACGGCACGATGACGGAGACGAGCGTGGGGAAGCTGTTCATCGCCGGGATCGTGCCCGGGATCATCGGGGTCCTGCTCTATATCGGCGCCGTCAAGTTTCACACCGTGCGCGACCCGCAGGCCGGTCCGGCCGGGCCGCTCATCCCGTGGCGCGAGCGTTTCGTCGCGCTGGGCGCGGTCTGGCCGACCCTGGCACTGTTCCTGCTCGTGATCGGCGGCATCTACCTTGGCGTGTTCACAGCCGCCGAGGCAGCAGGGATCGGCGCGGCCGGCGCCCTGGTCATCGCCCTTACGCGCCGCTCGCTGACGCTCGGCTCGTTGCTTGCCGTCCTCGGCGACACCGTGCGCACGACGGCTTCGCTGATGTCAGTGCTCATCGGAGCGCTCATCTTCGCGAACTTCGTCAACGTCTCCGGCGTCTCCTCGCAGACGGTCGGCATGATCCGCGAGCTCAACGTGACGCCGTTCGTGGTCATCCTCATTATGATCGGCTTCTACGTTGTGCTCGGGTGCGTGTTCGAGTCGCTGGCCATGATGCTGCTGACACTGCCGGTCTTCTTCCCGCTCGTGGTCGAGCTCGGCTACGATCCGGTCTGGTTCGGCGTCCTGATGGTCGTGCTCGTGGAGATCAGCCTGATCACGCCTCCGATCGGAATGAACCTGTTCGTCATCCGTTCGGTCGTTCAGAACGTACCGATGACCACCATCTTTCGCGGCATCGTGCCGTTCGTCGCCGCCGACATCGTGCGACTGGCGATGATCCTGCTACTGCCGGCGCTGATTCTTTACCTCCCCAACAAGATGAACTGAGCGAAGGTCGCCGGCCGCTTGGCGGCGGGATTCCCGATGATCCAGTCAGTCCGCGCTATCGGTGTCGCGCGAGCCGACCGTAATGTCGTTCAGCGCCTCCCAGTATTTGATGGCGCAGGTGTGATCCTCGCCCGCTCCAACCGTTGCCTGGGCACGCAGCCACAGGTCACGCACCATGCGGGCCATCGGCGCATGCGCCCTGAGGTTCTCCGCAAGATCGGCAGCTATCCCGACGTCCTTCGTGATCAGGCCCAGCATGAACCTCGAGCCGAAGCGGCGGCTGATCACCTCCTGCTTGCCGAGGTTCGCGGTGGCATGACTGCGCCCCGTCGATTCGTTGATTACGTCGATCATGATCGATGGGTCGAGACCGAACTTCTGACCGACCACCAGCGCTTCCGACATCAGGATGAAGCCGGCTCCGCTCAGCAGGTTGTTGAGCGCCTTCATGGCGTGGCCGGTCCCGGCGCCGCCGGTGTGATAGTGCCGCGGCCCCATGGCCGACAGGATCGGCGTCACGCGCTCAATCGCCTTGGAATCATCGCTGCCGATCATAATCGTTAGCCGGCCCTCCTCTGCGCCGACGACGCCGCCCGAGACGGGGGCATCAACGAGCGTGACACCGAAACGGGCGAGGTCGTCGGAAAGCTGACGTGTGCCGGTCGGCTCCGACGAGCTCATGTCGATTACGATGCCTCCTTTGCCGAGCGACTTCGACAGGGCGCCATCCTCCTCACCGAGGAGCACTTCCCGCACGATCTTTCCGGTCGGCAGCATGGTGATGACCACGTCCGCGTGCGCGCCGAGCTCGGCAAGCGAGTCCGCCTTGCGCCCGCCGGGCTCCTTGACGAAGCGGTCGCACCGGGCGGCATCGGCATCGACGACGGTCACGTCGTATCCGGCGCGAATCAGGTTTGTCGCCATGTGCCAGCCCATCGCGCCGATTCCGATGAACCCGATCTTCTCCTTGCCTGACATGATCTGTCCGCTCCGCTTCAAGTTCCGCACCTGCCGACCGGCGAGTCCGCAAGCCGGTCCGGTCGCATTCTCGCGCGCCCACCGCCCCGGAGCTAGTCGTCCGCGGAAGGCAGCGTCCATCACAGGCAAGTGTGACCTGCTGCATCAGCCGGCCCGGGGAGCCGGCGGCTCGGCCGCAAGAAGTCTGTCGAATGCTATCGCGATTGCGAGGGACGGCGCAGCGGGAACCTCTCGAGGTACGGAACGACCGCGGGCTCCAGGTCCACCTCCAGCGATGCGAGGACGCGCGAGACGCCGAAATAATTGCCGATTGTGAAGAGGAGGTTGGTGATCTCCTCGTTGTTCAGCTCCTTGCGGAGCGCATCGAACGTTGCCTGGCTTACGCCGGGCCCGCGGACCATCTCCCGCGCGGCTTGAAGAACGGTCCTGGCCAGGGGCCCGAGCGAAGTGGTGCGGCCGGCGGTTTCTTCGGCAACGGCCCTGATGTCGGCTTCCGAGAGACCGCCTTCGAGACCGATACGCACGTGCTGGACGTACTCGTACGCGCAGCCGGTCGAATAGCCCACCTGGATGATCGCAAGCTCCCGCAGGCGCGGGTCGAGGCGCATCTCGTCGCGGATGTAGAGGGCGATCTTCCCCGACAGGTGGGCGATATTCGGGCTGTTGGACAGCATCCGCGTGATATTGGACGCGCTGAGCGGCAGGTGCCGCTGCTCCGCCGGAAGCTCGTCCTTGTCGACATAAGGAAGACGCGCCATTCTCATTCCCCGCGGCTCGGCCGCGCGCGTCAGGGAGGATGACGCCGCGCGGCGGTCTTCGGGTCGATCTCGGCCCGAACGCGGATACCGTAAGCCGCGGCGGACGATCGTAAGTCCCATCGTTTTGGGACCGCTCTTCGCCTAGCCCGGCCGTGTCTTTCGAGGGGCTTCGCATCCGGTCCGGGCCGCTTTGCGCGTTGTCACAACCGCCTATGACAATGCGGGCGGGCCTTTCGCGATATGTTGACCCGTTGCTTCAATTCATTCGCGGCATGCCAGCGACAGTCACAGAACAGGCGCGCGACTCGCAGCCGGTCCCGGCCACACAACGCCGCGAGCCGAGCCGCCGTTGAAAACTGAAGGAATTGCCTCCGGGCAGCCGCGCACGGGCGTTCCCGTGTTCGTCGTGCTTGTCGCGATCTCGGGCCTGGGGCCGCTCAGCTTCAACATAATCCTGCCTTCGCTGCCCGGTGTGGGCCGGGACTTCGGGATCGATTACGGCATCGCTCAGCTGACGTTCTCGCTGTTCGTCGTCTCGATGGCTGTCTCCATCGTTCTCGCCGGGCCGCTGACGGACATTTTCGGGCGCCGGCCGGTCCTCTTTGCCGGGCTTGGGCTCTACCTTCTCGCCACCCTGGCGGCCGTGCTGGCCCCGAACATCGCCACGCTGGTCTGCGCCCGCATCGCACAAGCGGCTGGGGCGAGCGGCGGCATTGTCATCAGCCGCGCCATGATCGGCGATCTCTACGAAAGCGATCGCGCGGCAAGCATGATGGGCTACCTGACAATGGCATATGGCCTCGCCCCATTGCTCTCGCCTCTGATCGGAGGCCTCCTCGACGAAGCGTACGGCTGGCGGTCGAGCTTCGTGTTCCTGCTTCTGTTCGCTGCGGCGATCCTGACGGCCACGTGGCGGGTCATGCCGGAAACGACGTCCGGACGTCACGCCGGCGCGGAGAATCTGTCTTATATCGGCGCCCTCTCCGGGCTCGCCGTCGTGCCGGCGTTCTGGGCCATCGTCCTCACCAACGCCTTCGCGTCCGCGGTGTATTTCACGTTTCTCGCCGGCGCGTCCTTCGTCAGCGAGAGCCTGTTCGGGCTGTCGCCGGCGACCTATGGCGGCTACCTGATGCTGGTGGTGCTGGGCTATATCTGCGGCAACTGGCTGACGGGCCGCTACGCCACCCGGTTCGGTGCGCTGAGGCTGGTCGTCGCCGGGAGCGCGATGCTTGTCGCGGTGGTGCTGGTCATGTGGGCCGCCGACCTCGCCGGCATCCTCAGCCCGGCCACGTTCTTCGTGCCGACGCTCTTCATGGGGCTTAGCCACGGCCTCATCACGCCGAACTGCGTCGCGCTGAGCATCGCGGTCAGGCGACGCCTGGCGGGCACTGCGGTCGGCATCGGAAGCGGCGTCCAGCTCGGCTTCGGCGGGCTTGCCTCGACCGTCATCGGATGGTGGATCGCCCACGACGCGCGTGCCTTTCCGCTCATGGCGCAGATGGCCGCAACAGCAGCGCTTGCGCTGGTGAGCGTCCTGGCCGCCGCGCGGCTTCTGCGCGGGCGCCACACGCCTGCTCCAGGACTCCAAGCCTAAGGCCGATCCTTCCTGGCCTGCGGTGACGCGAACGAATAGGCGCCCGGGTGGCGCACGATCGCATCCCTGACCGCCGCGCAGTCGAACGCCCCGATCTGCGCCATGGCATCGCGAATGTCTCTGATCATCATGTCGACGACGTATCCGGCGCCCGGCTCACCGAGGGCGCCGACGCCATAGAGGAAGGGTCGTCCCGCAAGGACGCTCGTGGCGCCGAGAGCAAGCGCCCTGACCACGTCGAAGCCCGACCGTACGCCTCCGTCCATCAGGACGGTGGCACGCCCGGCGACGCGCTCAACGATCGCGGGGAGGAGATCGACCGTGGCTGGCGCGAAGTCCGTCTGTCGTGCACCGTGGTTCGACACCACAAGGCCGTCGGCGCCGAGGGAGAGCACCCGGTCCACGTCGGTCGGATGCTGGACGCCTTTCACGACCAGCGCTCGCGGCCAGAGGTCCCGCAGCCGGCGTATGGCATCCCAGCTGATGCCGCCCCGAAGCTCGGTCAGGCCCGTCCGGTTGACGTCCGCGTTGGAGGCGTTGTCGCCCGCATAGGCCACGATGTTCTCGAAACGCGGCGCGCCGCGGCGCATGATCTGCATCAGCCACGCCGGCGAGGCGGCAATGCTGAGGATCGTCCGCAGGCTTGGGCGGAAAGGGAAGGTGAGCGCCTCCCTCGGCCGCTGCGGCGAAACGGGCGTGTCAACGGTCGCCAGGAGCACGTGCGCGCCGGCGTCCTGGGCGCGGCGCGCGAGGTCGAGCGTGATCGCGAAGTCGTTACGAGGGGCGGACCCTGCCTGGAACCAGAAGGAGTCCGGCGCAATGCCGGCGATGCGCTCGATCGATGCGGCCCCCGGGGTCGCGAGGCAGTACGGTATGCCGGCCGCCTGCGCCGCGGCGGCAAGATATTCTTCCGCGCCGGACCAGATCAGGCCGCCCATGCCCATCGGGGCGACCCCGATCGGAGCGGCGTAGCGGTGTCCGAAGAGGGTCACCTCACTCGACGCGACGGGATGTCCGTAGCCGTAGCGGGCGACGACCTCTATCGCATCGAGCGCCGCACGGTTGCGGTCGAGCGCAAGCCGGTTACCGCGATCGACGAAGTCGAAGGCAAAGCCCGGCACACGAGCCTTCGCACGGCGGCGCAGATCGGCGATGTTTCCATACCGACGCAGCGGATTGACGAGTGGCTTGTCGCCCGGCTGCTGCTTCACCTCTCGGGATTCTCGCGCCTCGCCTGGCGGGGGCATGGGAAAATCTCCGCTGCAGCTGTAGACGGTCATGCGCGCCGCGCTCTTCCACTGTCCTGTTGCGCGACCCTTGAAGGTCGTGTCGGGCGCGATTGTCGGGTTTGATGCTCTCTCCGGTCTGTCCCATCGTGTTGGGACTTCGCGGCGTCTCCGATGCTGCGCTTCTACGGCCAGGAGGTGACAATGGACAAAGAGACTTTCGAACGCGGCATGCAGGTTCGCCGCGACATGATGGGGGCGGAGCAGGCCGAGAAGGAATGGGCCAATGCGAGCGATTTCGACCGCCCGCTTCAGGAGCTGGTGACCACCTACTGCTTCGGAGAGGTCTGGGGACGCGAGCAGCTCTCGCGCAAGACCCGCAGCATGCTGACGGTGGGGATGCTGATGGCCGCCAACCGCCTGGGGCCGCTGAAGCTCCACGTGAAGGGGGCACTTGCCAACGGCGTTACCAAGGACGAGATCCGCGAGATCATCCTGCATGGCGCCATCTATCTCGGCGTGGCCGCGGCGAACGAGGCGACGCGCGTCGCGAAGGAGGCGTTCGCCGAGGCTGGCGTGGAATAGGCGGCGAACGAAGGGTCCACGCGGCGGACGCTGCCCCGGCGGGGCCCGCCCTACGCCGTGCTCGCCTTCCGCTTCGCAGCAGCCTTCTTCGGCTTTCCTTCGTCCGGCGTGCCGAGGGTGATGTCGTTGAGCGCCTCCCAGTAACTGACGGCGCAGGTGAGGTCTTCCTGCGCTCCGACCGTCTCCCGTGCGCGCACCCAGAGGTCGCGAACGAGGCGGACCATCGGCGCATGCGCCTTAAGGTCTTCCGCGAGGTCGGCGGCGATGCCGACGTCCTTCGCCATCAGCCCCAGCAGGAACTTCGTCGCGAAGCGGCGGCTGATCACCTCCTGCTTGCCGATGCTGGCGGTCGCGTGGCTGCGGCCGGTCGATTCGTTGACGACGTCGAGCATGGTCGCCGGGTCGAGACCGAATTTCCTGCCCACGACCAGCGCCTCGAACATCAGGATGACGCTTGCGCCGCTCAAGAGATTGTTGAGCGCCTTGATGGCGTGGCCCGCACCGGCGCCTCCCATCCGGTAGTGCCGCTGACCCATGGCCGCTAGGACAGGCATCGCTCTGTCGATCGCCTTCGGGTCGTCGCTGCCGATCATGATCGTCAGCCTTCCCTCCTCAGCACCGACCACGCCGCCCGAGACCGGCGCATCGACCAGGCAGACGCCATGCTCCTTGAGGTCGGCCGCGAGCCGGCGCGTGCCGGTCGGCTCCGACGAGCTCATGTCGACCACGAGGCTCCCCTTGCCGAGCGACTTCGAAAGCGCGCCGTCCTCCTCATTCAGCAGAACTTCGCGCACGATCGTGCCGGTGGGCAGCATGGTGATGACGATGTCGGCGCGCTTGCCGAGCTCGGCGAGCGACGCGGCCTTGCGGCCGCCGCGCTCCTTCACGAACCGCTCGCATTGCGCGGCATTGGCGTCGGCCACCGTCACGTCGAACCCGGCTTTCACCAGGTTGGAGGCCATGTGCCACCCCATTGTGCCGATCCCGATGAAGCCGATCTTCTCTTTGCCCGTCATCCGCGCCGCTCCATCCTCCGCCGGCAGGAACGCCGCCTGCCTTGTGCAATAGCCGGCATTGCCCGCCTTTCGTCCATCACAGGCTGGTGTGACCCGCCATGCGGACGAGGTTGTCAGCCGCCGGCAGCGGGCCTGCGGTCAGGGTCGCTTGCTTGTTCGTAAGTCCTTCAAATGCTATCCATTCTTGACAAGATGTGCCGTGGAAACTCCCATGGAATCGTACGAGCTTTCTGACAAAGCAAAGCACGATGCCCTTCGCAGTGGAGTCGGCCGTCTTATCGAGCTCATCGGGACTTCGAGGTTTGAGGACGAGGTCCTTCACACCGCGAACCGGGCGACGCGCTGCGATCATCTGACGGCGTTTGCCGAGCGCAGCAGCGCGCGGCCGCGGGTTCTCTACGCGGCAAACATGGGACCGGCTCAGGTAGCGAAAGAGGTCGCGCGGGAGTACCTGAGCAAGTACTGGCAGCTGGATCCGGCACGCCGGCTGGATCTGGCAAGGTCCAGGGGGCAGCCCAGCATGGGCCTCCGCATCGTTTCGCACGATATCTTGGACGGTGCCTACCGCCAGGAATGCTACACCGCGATGAAGGTGGTCGACCGCTTCACGGTGGTGCAGCGGCGGAGCCATGAGACGGTGTACCTGAACTTCTACCGGGGGGTCCGAGACGGACCGTTCGGTGGCCCGGACATCGACCGGATCGTCAACACCTCAGACTTGCTGATCTCGCTGATGATGAAGCAGGAGGCGAGCCGCCATGATCGGGAACGCGGCACCACGAGCAGCTTTATCGAGAGCCTTTGCCGGATCGATCCGTCGCTGCCGCCGCGCGAGGCGGAGGTCTGTGGCGCCATTGCCGCTGGGATGACATCGGAGGCAATCGCTCTGACCCTTGGGATCAGCGTCAACACCGTGCTGACCTATCGGAAGCGCGCCTACATGCGTCTTGGCGTTTCCAGCCAGAACGAGCTGATGCGGCTGGTTCTTTCTTAGCGGGCATCGGGTCACAAAACGCTGTGGTGGCGAGGATCTTGTCCGGCATGGCATCGGGGCTGATACATGTCGGAACGCGGAACAAGGTCGTGAGCGTCGTCGCCGATCCGGAAATGCAGGTGATCCTGAGTGAGCTCAGGAGCCGGACCGCCCCGGATGCGCGCACCGTGCCCATCGCTGAAGCGCGCGCCGCGTTCGAGAACGGGCACCGGATCTGGAACGAGCCGCACCTGCCGATCGGGGACGTCGAAGACCTCACGATCGATGGAGACGGCGGTCCGCTTCGTCTCCGGCTCTATCTCCCTGACGGCCAGGCGCCGGCACCAGTGATCCTGTACGCGCATGGCGGGGGGTGGACGTTCGGCTCGCTCGACAGTCACGACGGCCTCTGCCGCAATCTTGCGAAAGCGTCTCGATGCTCGGTGCTAGCGGTCGACTACCGGCTCGCGCCGGAACATCCCTTTCCCGCGCCCAATGACGATGTCTCTGCCGCCATCCGGTTCGCCCTCCGCGGCGGGCTTGGCGAGCGCGCCGACACGCGCCGGCTCGGCGTCGCGGGCGACTCCGCCGGGGCGAACCTCGTTCTCGCCGTGCTGATCGCGATGCGGGAGCGCGGAGACAAGCCGGTGTCCGCCGGGGCCCTGTTCTACGGCTGCTACACGCCGAGCTTCGACGGTGAAAGCCAGAAGAGACTGGGTGACGGCTCCTTCCTCCTGACCACGGATGCGCAGCGCTGGTTCTGGGGCAACTTTCTGGGCGGCGGATTGTCCGCCGAACCCGATCCGCTCGCGGCGCCGCTTCATGCCGACCTCACCGGCCTGCCGCCGCTCTATCTGTGCGCCGGGGGTCTCGACCCGCTCGTCGACGACACGCTGGCGCTGTGCGACAGGCTGGCGTCAGCCGGCGTACCCTATCGCTTCGACTTCTTTCCGGGGGTGGTCCACGGCTTCCTTCGCATGACGGCGCGCCTTGAGGCGGCGCGCAAGGGGATGCGGCAGGCGGCCTCCTTCTTCCACGACGCCTTCGAGCTGCAGTAGCCGATGGCAGCCGGATATGACCCGACGGACGCGGGGCCGCTGCGAGTCCAGGCGGGCGCGATGTCACACGTCGTTGTACTGGCGGGAAACGCCGCGCTTGCTTAGAGAGCCTTGAGAGTTCTCGGCGCCTTTCTGAATCGATGCGTATGAGAATGCCACGAGCGAAACAGGACGGCGCATGAACGAACATGTTGCGGCCCCGGTGGTGGGGGGCCACTCGCTCCGCAGCGTGCTGGAAGGGGGGCACTTCGCCATCACGGCGGAGATCAACCCGCCCGCTGCCACCGACCCCGAGCCTTTGCTGCGGGTCGCTCGCCCGCTCGCGGGGCTGGCCGACGCGGTCAACGTCACGGACGGAGCGGGGGCGCGCACGCGTATGTCGTCGCTCGCTGCTTCCGCCATCCTGGCCCGTGCCGGCCTTCAGCCGATCATGCAGATCACCTGCCGCGATCGGAACCGCATCGGTCTGCAGGCTGACGTGTTGGGCGCAGTCGCGCTGGGTATCGGGAGCTTCCTCGTCCTGCGGGGCGACGATCCGTCCGCGGGAGACCAGCCGGAGGCGAAGCCGGTCTTCGACCTGGACTCGCGGCAGCTGCTCTCCGCGCTTGCCGGAATACGCGATCGTCGCGAGCTGCCGAGCGGCCAGAAAGTGGAGGGACCGGTCGACCTCTTCATAGGCGCCGCCGACACGCCGATAGAACCGCCGAAGGAATGGACGCCGCAGGGACTGGCGGCGAAAGCCGACGCCGGGGCACAGTTCGTGCAGACCCAGTTCTGCATGGATGCCGGCGTCGTCCGGCGCTACGTGGCGCGCCTTGCGGAGCATGGACTGACGGAGCGGCTGTCTGTCCTCGTCGGGGTTGCGCCGCTCGCCTCGGTGTCGTCGGCGCGATGGATCGTGGAGAACTTGCCGGGCTCCCTGATCCCGCAAGCGATCATCGAGCGGATGGGGAAAGCCGCGGACCAGAAGGCCGAGGGGCGGCGCATCTGCATCGAACTGCTGCAGGAGCTCGCCGAGATCCCCGGCGTGGCGGGCGCGCACATCATGGCGCCCCTCAATCAGGACGCCATCCCCGCGGTGATCGAGGGCTCTGGCCTGGTTACATCGAGACGCCGGGCAATGCTCGCGACCTGAGCGTCCGCCCCGGATCAGTGGCCGCAATTGTGCCTGTGCCCGAGATGCCGCTTGAGGATCGCAGCCTGCGTCTCGGCCGGTCCGGCCCTCCCGTCCGTCGGCTCGATTGACGGACCATGCGCGTCGTTCGGCTGCCATTCGCCGCCGAAGACGATGCCCTCCGAGACGAGCCGCGTTTCGGCCGCAAGCGTCTGCCCTACCGAATCGACGTAGCGCACCGGGCCAGTCTTCTCCCGGAGAACGGCGGCATCGCCGACGGAGCCGACAGCGAGAACCCCGAGGTCGCTCCGGCCGATGGTCTTCGCAGGGTTTGCGGTGGCGCAGCGGATGACGTCGGCGAGCGGCATGCCGAGGACCAGGAGCTTCGACATGCAGACCAGCAGATCGAACGCCGGGCCGCCGACATTGAGCAGGTGCACGTCGCTGGAGATCACGTCCGGCGCGAAGCCGCTCCTCAGCATTGCCCTGGCGATCTCGAAGTCGAACGAGCCCATGCCGTGCCCGATGTCGAAGACGACTCCGCGTTCGCGCGCCTTCAGCACCGTTTCCCGGATCTCGCCGCCGCTCGTGACGGCGGCATTCGGGAACGGCCGGTAGCAATGGGTGAGCACGTCCGCCGGGCGCAGGAATTCGAGGACGTCCGACTGGGTCGGCGGAGGCTCGTCGATATGCGCCATCACCGGACGGTGCAGCGCGTCCGCCGCCTCGATCGCCAGCTCGATCGGCGCGGTGGCCGTGCCGGCGCCGGCGATGCGGCCGGCGCGCACCTTCACACCGACGACAACGTCCTCATGCGCGCGCGCGCAGGCCACCGCCTCGCGCGGATTGCACAGGACGAGGTCGCCGCACTCGCCGTACATGAGCGACTTGGCGAAGCCGAAGATGCCGGGGAACGAGATGTTGATGTAGGCGAGGATGCGGACCTTCGACCGCTCGATGACGTGTGCGCGGAAGCCGAGGAAATTTCCCGCGCCCGCGCTACCGGCATCCACGAAGGTGGTGGTGCCGCCCGCCGCCGCCAGCGCATCAGCGTCCACGCCGAGCGACGTGCCGCCCCAATAGACGTGGCTGTGCAGGTCGATGAGGCCCGGCGTTACCAGGCAGCCCGTCGCGTCGACGACTTTCGACGCGCGGTCAGGCGGAATTCCTTGGTCGATGGCGGCGACGCGGCCGCGGGCGAATGCAACGTCACGCGGCGCGTCGATGCCGGAGGCGGGGTCGATCAAGCGCCCACCGCTGAGAAGAAGGTCGAAATCCATCAGGCGCGTTCTTCCTGGTGCGGGCCGAAAGTGCCCGGCCCGTCATTGCGTTTCGGGGCCCGGTAGACCGGCGTGGGGAGGCCTTCCATACGCGCCTTCAGCTGCAGCGCCACGTGTTTCGAATAGAACCGCGAAAGCGCCAGGTTGCCGCCGTGGAACCACAGCGCCTCCTGCGCCGTCGGCTTCCACATGTTGCGCGGCTCCCCCTGCCAGGGCCCGGGATCGCCGCGCACGCCCGAGCCGAGGCCCCAGCACGGCCCGATGCGGTCCGCCACCTCGCGCGAGACGATCTCTGCCACGACCTCGTGCATGGAGTGGTAGCCCGTGCAGAAGATGATGACGTCGGCGGCGAGCTCCTCGCCGTCCACGAAGCGCAGGCCGGCCGGTGTGAACGACGCGATCTCTGCGCCGCTTTTCACCTTGATGCCGCCGCTCATGATGAGCTCGCAGGCGCCGACGTCGATGTAGTAGCCGGAGCCGGTGCGGTAGGCCTTCATCATCAGGCCCGTCTCGTCGTCGCCGAAATCGAGCGCAAAGCCGGAAGCGGCAAGCCGTTCGTAGAAGTCAGCGTCGCGCTCCCGGATCGTGCCGTAGAGTTCCCTCTGCCCCTCCGGCAGAAGCGCAAAGGGCGTGGAGGCTACGATCATGTCGGCGATGTCGGTGGTGATGCCTCGCTTCACGGCCGCTTCGGAATAGATGTCGAAGGCGAGCTCCATGAGCGTGTCGGAGCGCACGACCGTGGTGGGCGAGCGCTGCACCATCGTGACGTCGGCGCCTGCTTCCCAGAGATCGACCGAGACATCGTGGCCGGAGCTCGCCGAGCCTATGACGGCGACGCGCTTCCCCGCATACTTGCGGCCATCGGAATAGTCGCTGGAGTGGAGGATCTCGCCGCGGAAGTCCTCCGCGCCCGGCACCTCGATGCACCGCGGCGGGCCGTAGGCGCCGGTGGCGAAGACGAGCGCTTTCGGCTTCAGCGTGATGCGCTCGCCTTCGCGCTCGACCTCGACCGTCCACACCTTCTCGTCATCGTCATAGGAGGCCGCGATGCACGTCGTCGACGCCCAGTAGTCCAGCTCCATCACCTTCGCGTACATCTCCAGCCAGTCGCCCATCTTGTCCTTGGGCGTGAACACCGGCCAGTGATCCGGGAAGGGGATATAGGGCATGTGGTCGTACCAGACCGGGTCGTGCAGCACGAGCGAGCGGTAGCGGTTGCGCCAGGAATCGCCGGCGCGCGCGTTCTTCTCCACCACGATCGCCGGCACGCCGATCTGGTTCAGCCGGGCGGCGAGCGCGATGCCGCCCTGCCCGCCGCCGATGACGAGGCAGTAGGGCTGACGCGTGTGCCCGAGCTCCTTCTCCTCGCGCCGGCGCACCTCGAGCCATGTCTCGCGCTTGCGGTCCGCCTTGTGCGTGAGACCAAGCGGCCGCGACGATCCGGCTTTCTCCTCAAAACCCTTCAGCTCGGTCATGGCCGTGAGGATGGTCCAGCATCGGCCCTCGCGCAGGCGCAGGATGCCCTCGCCGCGCGCCACTCCCGTCTCGAATGTAAACCACGCTTCTGTGACGACGCCGTCGGACGTGGCCTCTCGCTTGACCCGCCAGCCACGCGGGCGAGTCCCGGCGAGCGCCGCCCGCAGCATGGTGGCGATCGCATCGCGCCCCTCCATCGTTTCGATGTTCCAGGTGAAGGCGAGGAGGTCGCGCCAGTAGCTCTCCTCCAGGAAAAGCTCACCGGCCGCCGCTATGTCGCCCCGTGTCAGCGCCGCGGCGAACGACTCCAGCCAGCGCGCCGCGACCGCCGTGGGTGTCTTTTCCAGCATCCCGCGCTCCCGTTCTTCGCCCGCCTGGCGGATGCGTCAGTCGCCGAGCG
>CAZMJQ010000175.1:0-2810 GCA_964566475.1 uncultured Propylenella sp.
CTGGTCAACCCGGAGAAGTGCCCGTCGGTGAAGGCGGAGCTCGGGCAGGAGCTCATCGCCTGGCTGCTTGGCGACGGTCAGCGGGCGATTGCAGAATACGAAGTATCCGGCCAGCAGCTCTTCTTCCCGAACGCGAAGGGATCGATGTAGCGCGCGACCGGCGTTTGGGTCTTCTTCAGTTGCCGGGCCCGGTCATCTGAGCCCGGCGCTTTTCATGATGGATGCCGAGGCTACTCGGAAACGGGCGTCGACTCGTTGACCGGCACGCGGAAGTCGCCGGCGAGGATCGCGGCTTCCTTGTCCTTGACCATCTGCATCACGTCCTCCGGCAGCTTCGTTTCCCATTCGTGGAAGGGGGCAAGCGTGGCGCCGCCCTTCGCCATGAAGGAGAACGTGCCGAAATCCTGCGCGGTGTAGACGTCCGCCGCCACCTGCTTGATGGCGGCCTCGACGGTCGGCCACATGTTCCAGACCGGCCCGGTGATGACGGTCTCCGGCGCAAGCTGCGCCTGGTCCGACATGTTGGAGATGGCGAGGATGCCTTGTTCCGCGGCTGCCTCGATCACGCCAAAGCGCTCGGCATAGATCACATCGACGCCGGCCTCGATCTGCGCCAGCGCCGCTTCCTTGGCCTTGGGCGGATCGAAGAACGAGCCGATGAAGGTGACCTTGCACTTCACGTCCGCATTCACCTCCTTGGCACCGGCGCAGAACGCGTTGGTGAGACGCGCCACCTCGGGAATGTCCATGGCGGCGACCGTGCCGATGACGTTCGATTCCGTCATCTCGCCGGCGATGAGGCCGGAGAGATAGGCGGGCTCGTGGATCCAGTTGTCGAACACGGAGAAGTTCGGCTCGGCCGGGCCCTGGCCCGAGCCGAAGACGAAGGCGGTGTCGGGAAACTCGCGCGCCACGCGCCGGGCGATGTCCTCCGCCGCGAAGGCGTCGCCGGTGATGAACCCGTAGCCGTCGCGGGCGAATTCGCGCAGGACGCGCGCATAGTCGGCGGACGCTACGCTCTCCGCCCATTTGTACTCGACGCCCAACTCCTCCTCGGCCTTCAGCATCGCCTCGTGGATCTGGTTGACCCACGGCTCCTCGATCGGCGTGGAGAAGATCGCCGCGACCTTCATCCCCTCCTGCGCCGCAGCGGCCGAGGCCGCCGCTACGGCGACAACGCCCGCAACCGCCAGTCGGCCGACAGCGTGCCTCAGGCGCGAGCCTGCTCGAATCGTGAAGCTTCTTCGTTTGGACATCTGCCCCTCCTGCTGACCAGCTGCGAGCGACGCATCGGGCGCAGCTTCGCCTCTCTTCGGCAAGCTTAGGAGCAGGTGCACAGCGTTGTCCATATGGTCAAAAATCAGGCAGAGATGGCCAGCGAAAGGGCACCCGCGCAAGACCGCGGCACCCCCGGGGCGCGGGTGGTTGACGCGCGGATGCATATCCTATGCGATTGCGTCCGGAGGAGCGCTCGGGTCAAAAGGGGCTTCAGCACTCCGAAGCAGGGAGGATTTCGATGCGTAAGGTTGAATTTGTGCGCGGCGCGGCTCTTGCGACGGCCGCTCTGGCGGCGTCGGTGGGCGCCGTCGCGGCTCAGGACTATTCGTGGATGCCGGAGCGGCCGATCACCATCATCGTGCCCTGGGCGGCCGGCGGGTCGACCGACCAGGTGACGCGCGTCGTGGCCGGCGAGATCGAGGACGCGCTCGGGGCGACGGTGGTCGTCCAGAACCAGCCCGGCGCTTCCGGCTCCATCGGCACGAAGAGCGCGCTCGATGCGGAGCCGGACGGCTACACCTGGACCGCCGGCGCGGCGCAGGACCTCGGCACCTACAACGTGCTGGAGATGCTCGATACCTCGATCGGGGCCTGGCACCTCTATCTCGACGTCGCCAACGTCGCGGTGGTGGGCGTCAACGCCGATGCGCCGTACCAGGATTTCGGCGAGCTGCTGCAGGCGATGAAGGACAGTCCGGGCGAGATTTCCGTCGCCACGGCCGGGCTCAACTCGGCGGGCCACAATGCGATAGAGAACCTCAAGACGCTCGACGACTTCGACTACCGGCATGTGACGTATGACGGCGGCAATCCGGCGGTCATCGCCACCGTTTCGGGCGAGACGGAGGTCACGACCCAGCTCGCCGTGGAGCAGGCCGAGATGATCCGCGCCGGGCGCATCCGCGCCCTTGCGGTCCTGAACGACGAGCCGCTGGAGATCGAAGGCGCCGAGCCGATCCCGCCGATCACGGAGTGGCTGCCTGAGTTCAAGGCGGCGCCGAACTATTTCGGCGTGTTCGTGCCAGGCGGCGTTCCCCAGGAGGTGACCGATACGCTCGACCAGGTCTGGCAGAACGCGATCGCCAATTCGGAAGCGCTCAAGCAGTATGCGGCGGACCGCGGGGCGGTCTTCGCGCCGTACTACGGTGAGGAAGCGCAGGAGCGCGTGCGCCCGGCGATCCAGCTGAACGCCTGGCTCCTCTACGATGCGGGCAAGGCGACCGTCGATCCTTCGACGGTCGGAATCGAGCGGCCGGAATAGCCGTCATGTCCCCGGGGGCGGGCGAGCGGCGTCCGCCTTCGGGTACTTTCGACTACGTCTGAGTCCGTTCCGGAAGGTCGGCGCGGATGGAGCGCGAGATGGTCCGCGCGGACTTCATCACATCACTTGTGCTGATGTGCCTCGGACTGGGCACCCTGGCCCTCTCCTGGCGCATGCCGCGTTTCGGCGGCAGCGGCGCCAGCGTCTATTCGGCGCCGGGGCTGGTCCCGGGCATGATCGGCGTTGCTATAGCGCTTCTCGGCGCGATCCT
>CAZMJQ010000176.1:0-5003 GCA_964566475.1 uncultured Propylenella sp.
GGTTGAGCACGAAGGCGAACCGCTTCTCCTGCCGGTAGATGGCGGCGAGCGTCGGCCGGATGGCGCAAAGGTCCGCCGGCGAAGGACGGGCGGGAATGATGCACAGGTCCGCGGCGCGGATCGCCGCGAGCATCTCAATGCCGACCGCGCCCGGCGTATCGATGAATGCGAAATCGCTGCCGATCGCTTCAAGGCGCGCGAGCACGCCCGACATTTCGCCCGCCGACGTCGCCACGACATCCGGCGGACAACCGTCCCGCCGTGCCGCCCAGTCGCTGATCGTCGCCTGGCGGTCCATCTCCACGATGGAGACCCGGGCGCCGGCCTGGTGCGCCGCCACGGCAAGGTCGATGCACAGCGTGCTCTTCCCGCTGCCGCCCTTCTGCGTCACGAAGGCGATGGTCTTCATCCGCCTCTCCGGCCGGCGCGTCGCCGGGCGTGTTGGGCGGCGTCCCGAGCACCCCCCTCGCATTCAGCGCATGGCCCGGAACGCCGTGGCCTCGTTATCGGATTCGGATGGTTAAGAGAGGGTAAATGCCTGCTTCCGGCTGCGGGCATATGCCCCGCCAGAGGCTGTCATGGATGGCGCGTCGGCGTCAGACCACACATGGCAATCGAGGGGGCGGGCACCGCTCCCCTCTCGATCCTTGTCAGGCGGCTGTCACCGGACTGCCTCGGAGGCCGGAATGTGCAGCCGGAAGGCGAGGCCGAGCCCGTCATCGTCGAACCCGTACGTCGCGGTCAGTTGCTCGGCCAGTCCGCGTACCAGACGGATGCCGTGGCCCCCATCCACCGCCGGGTTGAACCCCTCAGGCAGGCCGACGCCGTCGTCCCTCACTTCGACGAGGAGCGATCCGTCCGGTTTCCGGTCGCATGTCACTCGGACCTCGCCGGCAATATGGGTCGGGTGCGAGTACTTGATCGCGTTCGTCACCATCTCGCAGACGATCAGGCCGATCGCTGCGGCCTGCCGCCCAGGCACCACGCAGGCGCCGGCTGGGATATGCACGATCTTGAAGTTCTTCGCCGGAGACAGCGCCGAGAGGATGCCGTCGCACACCTCCTCGATGTAGCTGCAAATCTCGGCATTCATATCGCCCGCCTGGGACAGTACGCGGTGCAGCCTTCCGACCGTATCGACCCGGCTGGCAACCTCCTGCAGAAGCAGGCTGACCTCCCCGGACGTGAGGCTCCGGCCTTCGAGCGAGATCGCCCGCGCCTGGTTCCGCACGAGGCTCACGATGAGGGCCAGGCTGTTCGCAATTCTATGGTCAGTTTCCGCAGCCACGTCCCGGCGCTCGCCAAAATCGAAGACGTGGTGCCCGGACCCGGAGGGCGTCACGCCGTCAGTAATACTCATTGCAAGCCTCTATATTATCAGCCGCCGCTAAGAATAAAATCTATCATTTCTAATGCCACGGAGTCAACTCTGCGGCTTTTTACTATGCTAATCCTGTCACTTCATCTTGTTATATTCAATTCAAGCAAATCACGCTTTGCGCGGTCGTGGTGCCATATAGTCCGGCACACACAGGGTCGCGGATTGAGTAAGAACCACAAATTGCGGTTCTTGTTGAAAATGCATAGAAGCCTCCCTATAAGCTTTCGCGGCCCGCTAATAGGCCATGGGTGAGGCCTGACGAATGAGCCAGGATCGCGAGAAGCGGCTCCAGATCATGCTGACGGATACTGAGCTGCAAATGCTGGACGATTGGCGGTTCACCTGCCGCATGCCCAGCCGCGCTGCCGCCGTGCGGGAGCTTCTCAAGCGCGGGCTGGCTGCGGAGGGGTTCGAAAGGGCCGAGCGGCACACGAAATCGCAGGACTTCGGCGTCACCGACAGCCCAGCGACCGATGTCGAGTAGACCGGACGCCCTCGTGCGCTACCTTTGATGGATAGACAGCGCCATGCTCGCCGATATGGCGATGCCCGGCATCCGCATCGGTCCGGAAGCAGGTGTGCCGCCCTTGCATTGAGGGGTAGGAGGCTGATTAAGGTCGGGCGACACGACAGCGCGCGCACCCCATGACCGACCCATCGTCGCCGAGCGAGCCGCTCGACGAGAACGCCCTCCACTACCACCGCCATCCGCGCCCGGGTAAGCTCGAGATCCAGGCCACCAAGCCGCTCGGCAACCAGCGCGACCTGGCGCTTGCCTACTCGCCCGGCGTTGCCGAGCCCTGCCGCGCCATCGCCGCGAACCCGGAGCTTGCCTTCGACTACACCACGCGCGGCAACCTCGTCGCGGTCGTCTCCGACGGCACCGCCGTGCTCGGCCTCGGCGCGATCGGGCCGCTCGCCGCCAAGCCGGTGATGGAGGGCAAGGCGGTGCTCTTCAAGAAGTTCGCCGGCATCGACGTGTTCGACATCGAGGTCGACGCAAGGGACAGCGATCATTTCGTCGACGTGGTGGCGGCGCTCGAGCCGACCTTCGGCGGCATCAACCTGGAGGACATCAAGGCGCCGGAGTGCTTCGAGATCGAGGCGCGGCTCAAGGAGCGCATGGGCAGTCCCGTCTTCCACGACGACCAGCACGGGACCGCCATCATCGTCGCCGCGGCCGTGCTCAACGCGCTGGAGCTTGCCGGCAAACGTATCGAGGCGGCGAAGATCGTCGCCTCCGGCGCCGGCGCCGCGGCGCTCGCCTGCCTCGACCTGCTGGTGCTGCTCGGGGCGCGCCGCGAGAGCATCTGGGTCACCGACATCGAGGGCGTCGTCCACGCCGGGCGCGAGGTGCTGATGGACAGGTGGAAGGCCTGCTACGCGCAGCAAACCGACCATCGCTCGCTCGGCCAGGTGATCGACGGCGCCGACGTGTTCCTCGGCCTCTCCGCCCCGCGCGTGCTGAAGCCGGAGATGGTGGCGAAGATGGCCGAGCGGCCGCTCATCCTGGCGCTCGCCAACCCGGAGCCGGAGATCCGGCCCGAGGCGGCGCGCGCCGCCCGCCCGGACGCGATGATCTGCACGGGCCGCTCCGACTATCCGAACCAGGTGAACAACGTCATCTGCTTCCCCTACATCTTCCGCGGAGCGCTCGACGTGGGCGCGCGCGAGATCAACGAGGCGATGAAGATGGCGGCGGTGCGCGCCATCGCCGCGCTCGCCCGCGAGGAGCCCTCCGACGTGGTGGCGCGCGCCTATGGCGGCGAGCCCACGGTGTTCGGGCCGGACAACCTCATTCCCGCGCCGTTCGATCAGCGGCTGATCCTCAGGATCGCGCCGGCCGTTGCGCGCGCCGCGATGCAGTCCGGCGTCGCGGCGCGGCCGATCGCCGATTTCGACGCCTACCGCGACCGGCTGAACAGCTTCGTGCTGCGCTCCGGCCTCATCATGAAACCGGTCATCGCGGCGGCGAAGGCGGACGTGAAACGCGTCATCTACGCCGAAGGCGAGGACGAGCGGGTTCTGCGCGCGGCGCAGGTCGTGCTGGAGGAAGGGCTTGCCGCTCCGATCCTCATCGGCCGGCCGCAGGTGGTGGAGACGCGCGCGGCGCGCTACGGGCTGAAGATCCGGCCGGGCCGCGACTTCGAGATCATCAACCCGGAGGACGACCCGCGCTACCGCGAATACGTCGACACCTACTTCGCGCTTGTTGGGCGCAAGGGCGTGACGCCGGAGGCGGCGCGCACCGCCGTGCGCACCAACGCAACGGTGATCGGCGCGCTCGCCCTCCGCCGCGGCGAGGCGGACGCCCTCATCTGCGGGCTGGAGGGCCGCTTCGAGCGGCATCTCCGCGACATCCGCCACATTATCGGGCAGGCGCCGGACGTGCAGGACTTCTCGGCGCTGAGCCTGCTCATCTCGAGCCGCTCGGCGATCTTCCTCACGGACACGTATGTGAGCCTCGACCCGCCCGCCGACCAGATCGTGGAGATGACCCGGCTCGCCGCCGACCACATCGCGCGCTTCGGCATCACGCCCAAGGCGGCGCTCCTGTCGCACTCCAACTTCGGCTCCATCGATTCCGAAACCGCCCGCAAGATGCGCGCCGCGCTCGCCATCCTCGCCCGCAAGGAGCCCGATCTTGAGGTCGACGGCGAGATGCACGGCGACCTGGCGCTGTCGGAGGAGCTGAGGCGCCGCATGATGCCGGAAGGCCGCCTCACCGGGGAAGCGAATCTCCTCGTCTTCCCCACGCTCGACGCCGCCAACATCGCGCTGAACCTGCTCAAGGTGACGACCGACGCGCTGCATGTCGGCCCGATCCTGCTCGGCTCCGCCATGCCGGCGCACATCCTGACCCCGTCGGTCACTTCGCGCGGCGTGATCAACATGACGGCGCTTGCCGCGGTGGAGGCGCAGGAACGGACACGGTCCGTCGCGGGTTAGCCTGCCCGGGCCAGGAGCGCCCAGGAACGCCCGGGGGTACGCATCGCGCGCTTGCCTAAAGTGCGCCGAAAGTCGCATTTCCAGGTAAGCTATTGGCGCGTAAAGATTCGCGGCGTTGCCGAAGCTTCAGGGAGGAGCCCTTGCGCCGGGTCGCCGGAATGTTGATCGCCGCGGCTATGGCAGGCGCTTCCGCGACCGGCGGCGCGCAGGCGCAAAGGAGCTGCTTCGTCATGCAGGCGGAGCTGATGCATCTCCTGTCGCGCGGCCAGGGCGGCGTCGCGGAGCGCGGCGAGTACGAGCGCGCCTACCGTGAGCAGGCCAACCTGCTCGTCCAGACGGAGCGGCGCGCCCAGCAGGCCGGCTGCTTCGGCGGCGGGTTCTTCATCTTCCGCCGGGGGCAGAGCCCCGAGTGCGAGATCCTCCTGCCGAACATCCGGGAGATGCAAGCGAACCTGGCGCGGCTCGACAGCCTCAGGCGGAGAGCCGGCGCCGGCAATGCCGGCCGCATCCAGGAGCTCAGGGGCATGCTGCGCGCGCACGGCTGCGAAGTGCCGGGCGAAGGCTACACCGCTGCGACGCCGCGCCAGGACCGGACGTGGTCCGGCACCCCGCTCCAGCCGACGCGCGGTCCCTTCCGGACGCTCTGCGTGCGCACCTGCGACGGCTACTATTT
>CAZMJQ010000177.1:0-5216 GCA_964566475.1 uncultured Propylenella sp.
GCCGCTGGAGCCGCGGATGGAGCTAGTCACGCCGGAGGAGCCGCTGGTGCCGCTGGAGCCGCCCCTGGAGCTAGTCTCGCCGGATGAGCCGCTGGTGCCGCTGGAGCCGCCGCTGGTGCCGCTGGAGCCGCCGCTGGTGCCGCTGGAGCCGCTGGAGCCGCCGCTGGAGCTGGTCTCGCCGGAGGACCCGCTGGTGCCGCTGGAGCCGCCGCTGGTGCCGCTGGAGCCGCCGCCCGAGGTGGTGCCGCTGGAGCCGCCGCCCGAGGTGGTGCCGCTCGAGCCGCCGCTGCTCGACCCGCTCGAGCTGGTCTCGCCGGAGGAGCCGCCGGAGCTTCCGTGGCCCCCGGAGGAGCCGGGCCAGCCACTGGAGGCGCCGTGGCCCCCCGAGGAGCCAGGCCAGCCGCTCGGACCGTGACCCCAGGAGGAGCCGGGCCAGCCGCTCGGACCGTGGCGCCCGGAGGAGCCAGGCCAGCCGCTCGAGCTGGCATGAGTCCCCGACGTGCCTGGCGTTCCAGGGGTCCCGCTTGAAGTACCGGGCATCCCGGAGGTGCCGATCGCGCCAGAGCTTCCAGGCGCGCCGTTCGACGTTCCCGCGCTGACGCTATTCGGCGACCCGCCGGCGGCGGGCTTCCGTTGGGTCGAGTCGTTGTCGGACAAATCCGGCCGCTGGCTGTTATAGTAGGTGGGATAATTGCTCCCGGCATTCCAACCACGGACAACCGCGCAGAGCTGTTCCGAGAACGGACATGTCCAAGAGGTGTCGCTGCCGTCTTGCGAGGCCGCATGAACGTTGAGCAAAAGAAAAACTGCACAAGCGGAGGCGCCGACAAAGAAGTACCTTGAGCGTATCGGAATATTATCCAATCGAAACAGCTCCCCTACCCGTTTCGAGGCGATGAACGCGCGACGCCGACTGAGCGCTCCAGCCCCGAATGTGCTCTGCAAACGCATATCTCGCCGGAATGGGATTAGTTCGACAGGGCCAGTTTGTGCTGATCTTAATGGGCCAGCGGAAAGGCTCGTATGACATTGGCCAAACGGCGTACCGCAGGTTCGATGGTGCGGTCTGGGAGTGTTGCAAAGCCGAGAATGAGAGCGTTCGGCGCGGAGGCAGGGTCGACCGCGTAGTAAGAGATGGAGCGCGCGTGCAGTTTGATCCTCGCCGCGGCAGCTTGCACTTCTCGCGCCGGAATACCGGCGGGAAGCGGCACGATGACATGCATGCCTCCCGTCGGCTGAGGGATTTCTACCAAGCCCTTCAGGTAGCTGTTCATGGCGTTGACGAGTAGAGTCTGCCGCCGCCGGTAGATCGAGCGTGCTCGCCGGATATGCGCCGCGTAGTGGCCAGCAGCGATGAAATCCGCGAGCGCCGTCTGGAGGTGCAGGGCGGGCTCTCGGCCATGAAGGAACACGGCTTTCGCGACGCTTTCTGCAAGACCCTTGGGCACTACAATGTAGGCCGTCCGCAGGCTAGGGAAGAGAGTCTTTGAGAACGTACCGACGTGGAGAACTCGTCCGTTTGAGTCAGAGCTCTGCAGCGCTGCTATGGCCTCGCCGGCATAGCGAAACTCACTGTCGTAGTCATCTTCGATAACCCAGGCATCCACTCGCCGGGCCCAGTCGACCAAGAGTGTGCACCGGTGATCCGAAAGGCGCACACCGAGCGGCATCTGGTATGTTGGTGTAACGTATGCGAGCTCGGCGTCTGGAATGGACGATTCGACCCTGATTCCCATGGAATCGACCGGCACGGGAACAGCTACCAAGCCGAAATCGGCCATGATGCGCCGCGCGATCGGATAGCCAGGGTCCTCAACGAGACACCGGTCTCCTTGCTTCGTAAGCACCTGACAAAGAGCGGCAAGAGCGGCCCGTGCCGAACTCGTAACGACCACCTGCTCAGGCTCGCATTCGATGCCCCTCGACGTCCTGAGGTGCGAGGCCAGAGCCGCCCGTAGGGGAAGATACCCGCCCACGTGAAAGTCGTTGTCCGCCAGGTCCTGGGACATCTGCAATGAACGCTTGCTCAGCAGCCGCGCCCAGCGCATGGCCGGGAAGATGTCGAATGCCGGAGTTCCAGTGATGAATGCGGCATATGGAGGCGGGTCGTCGTCCATGGCTTCATCACAAGGCTCATGCGGGGAGCCAACATCGAGAGACTGGGTGGCATCATGAACCCGAGGCCGCGGCACTTCCGACACCAGTGTAAGCGAGCGGTCGCGGATTTCGATCAGACCATCGCCAACTAACGTATCGTAGGCGAGGGAGGTGGTGCCACGAGCTAATCCGAGTTCCGTCGCGAGGCTGCGAGCAGAAGGAAGAACCGTGCCCGGCGGCAGACGGCCATCGCTGATAGCCGCAAAGAGTTGCTGAACAATCTGTCGGTGCAGCGGGACAGATCCCTTTCGATCGATCCTCATCCAGCCCAGGAGAGCGCGATTCTTTGGCACGAAGCCACCTCTCAGTGTCGCTAGGCCAGCTTGCCGGTCAACCAAGAGGGGGCGCACCCCCGCAGTCAAGAGGCTGGTGCGCTCAACGCAAATGAAACGCGCAACCGACACGCTGAGCGCTATCACCCTGGCTGGAGGCGGCCGAGCGGCAGCGCCAGTACGTTTCACAGCGCTGTTTTCGAGCTGCTTGGGATCTGCGAAATGCAGCCCGGTTGTACCGCGGTGATCTCCTCGCGCACACTTACATACGCGATCCCGTCTTCGAGGAATGGCTGGCGTCGGAGCGTCGCCGGCTGGCGGACGTGACGGAACCGTTCTTGAGAGGCTCTGCGTCCTGGAGCCTGGGCCGGCGCGTATCGGCTTCGCCAAACGACTCGTCGCTCTCGATCCGCTCCGCGAGGCGGCGCACCGCATTCTGATGCAGGTCTACTATGACGCCGGCGAAAAGCCGCTCGCTTTTCGTCAATACGAGCTATGCCGACGAATCCTGCGAAGCGAACTGCAGGTCACGCCGAGCGAGGAAACCGAGACTCTCTATCGCGATCTTCAGCGAAACGCCGCAGGGCGCCGGGATGGCATCGCCGCACTCGACGATGTTCGTCCTGTCTCCAATCCCGATTTCGGCGAGAAGCCCAGCGTCGTCGTCGCCTCCTTCAAGAACCTCAACGGCGATCCGGCGAACCAGGCCTTTTGCGATGGGCTCACAGAGGACATCGTCGTGGGCCTGTCACGGATTTCGGCGATCCGTGTTGCGGCACGCCCTCCTATCGGCCGACGGTCGCCAAGCCGTCGATGGCGCGCGCTACATCCTCGAGGGAAGCGTCCGAAGCTCAGCGAAGATGATTCGCGTGACCGCGCACCTTATCGACGGGAAGAATCAGCTCGGCATCTGGGCCGAGCAGATCGACCGCGAGGGCTGCGATGCCGCCTTCAATCCGCAGGACGACGTCGCTCGCAGCATCATCGCATCGGTGCAGACGCAGATCATCCTGAGTGAGGATCGGCCGAACGCGGCAGACGGCAGCGCCGATCGCGCGCCGAGACTCTTGGCGCGCGCATGGCTGCGGTTCATGGGTTTGACGGAAGAAAGTCTCGCTGATTGTCTAAGGCTCGCGGAGCGCGCGCTGGAGTGTGACCCGCGGAGCGGCAAGGCGCATCGCCTGCGCGCGGTCGCGCTCTATCACCCGACCTATATGGGCTTCGTCCCGTGGACAAAGAACACGATTGACGCGCTTCATAAGCACGCAAAGATCGCTATCGAAAGCGATGAAGCCGACGAGTACTGCCATTGGGCAATGGAGTGCGCTCAGCTTCTTCGCAGCGAGCATGAGCTAGCCGCCGCGTCGCTGCGCCGCGCGCGTGAGATCAATCCTAATTGCTCACTCGCAATCGGCTCGATGGGTACCGTGCTCGCATGGAGCGGCCACTACGACGCTTCCGTCCAGAGCAACGAGCTTGCTCTGCGTCTCGATCCGCAGGACCCGTCCAACTTCTTCCGTCACTTCGGCCTTGCCCTCGCGCACTATCTCGCCGGCCGTTACGAAAAGGCCGTCGCGCATGCGCGCATGGCTGTTCAGTCGCGCCCGGGTTGGGGCCTTGCGAAAATGATCTATGCCGCGAGCCTCGCCCAGTCGACGCGGCCGAACGAGGCTGCCAACGTGCTTTCAGACTTCCCGCTTGCGGGGGGAAAGAAGGGCATGGCCTTCCTCGGCGTTCTGCCCTTTGCTAAGAAAAGCGATCGCGACCATTTGGAGGAGGGCCTGAGGGAAGCGCGCGCAGCCATCGGTTGATCCGCACCGCGGTGTACTTCTTCAAAGGACGTCGAATCGCGCCAGGCCAGGCGCGATTCTGGCCGATGGGTCGTTCGCTCTGCAACCGTCTAGTATTGGCCGATAGCGGACCGGCAGCTTCTGTAGTCCAAGAAAAGATATCGGACGTTCAATCCGGGGGGACCCTAGTCTCAGACCAACCCTTCTCAGACGTTGGCGCAAGTCGGACCATAGGCTCCGGCGCTTCTAGGCCGGCAATCGGGCCGCGCGTCTGCTATGCCGCCTGGCCCAACGTGAACGCGATGAGCAGATAGTAGCACCGGCCGGAAACGGTCGAAACCGGGACGGTGAACGGCTCCGTGCTTTGTCGCCATTTTAGCCGCCTACCCAGTCAGACTGGAACTGCTGCCCGAACAATCGCCGCCCGGTTCTGCCGCGGGGCTTTGTCGTGATGGCAGAAGTCGCAATCTCGTGACCGGTTGCAGCGACTCCCCGGCTCGGTACACACAAGGCCATGGAAGATGCTCGTTTCGGTTTTGATGCCTACCACATCCTCCTCGTCGCATTGGGCGCGAGCCTACTTGTCTCGTACTGGCTGCCGCACCTCCTTGTCCGCCGGCCGCCTGCGGCGACAGCGCTCCTCATGGGCTGCGGGATGATAGTCTCGCTGCTGTTCCCGAACATCGTCTCGGGGATAGACCCCACGAAGAACCCCGCTATCTGGGAGCTCGCTGCCGAGCTCGTTGTTATCGTAGTGCTCTTCGCCACCGGGCTGCGGATCGACGACCTAGGCGGCCGACGTCTTTGGTGGCCAACGGTCGCGCTCCTCGCCATCACCATGCCTCTGACCATTGCGGCGGTCGCAATTCTCGGCTGGAGCTTGGCAGGTATGACCGTGGGGGGAGCCATTCTGCTCGGGGCTGTGCTCGCTCCGACTGACCCGGTGCTCGCTGGGGATCTCCAGATCGGTCCGCCGCTCGAGGGCAAGGAGCACCCG
>CAZMJQ010000178.1:0-6133 GCA_964566475.1 uncultured Propylenella sp.
GGCGACCAGCTGCAGAGCGCCTACCAGAGGGCCCAGCTCGAGCTTGGGAACTTCTCGCCGGACACCGTCTCCGTAGGGGATCTGTTCGCGGGAGCCCTCATCCCCGGCTTGCTGCTCGTCGGTGCCTACATCGTCTACATCATTGGCGTCGCGATATTCCGCCCGGCCGCCGCGCCCGCCATGGTCATCGCCGAGGGCGAGCAGCCTGGACTCGTGCAGGTGCTGCACGCCCTGGTGCCGCCCGTTGCGCTCATCGTGGCCGTGCTCGGATCGATCCTCGGCGGCATCGCCACGCCGACCGAGGCCGCGGCGGTGGGGGCGGTCGGTTCGATCCTGCTCGGCGGCCACCGCATGGACGAGAACCGGCCGCTGCCGATCTATGTCGCCGCGCTCAGCCTCGTCGGCGTCCTGATCCTGACGGCCTATGTCGACCTTCGCGTGGCGCGCGCGTCGATACCGACCGGCGATGCCATAGGCATCCTGGCTGCCTTCGTGCTTTGCTTGGGCGCCTTCTACGGCATCGCCGTCAGCCTCTACCGGGTGTTCCGCGGCAGCGTGCTGATCCCGGTCATGCAATCCACCACCCGGATCACGTCAATGGTCTTCGTGATCCTGATCGGCGCAGCGTTCTTCAGCCTGGTCTTCCGCGACCTGGGAGGGGAGGAGCTTGTCGAGGAGGTACTCACCGCCCTGCCTGGCGGGGCGCTGGGCGCCGTGATCGGCGTCATGCTGATCATGTTCGTGCTCGGCTTCTTCCTCGATTTCCTCGAGATCGTCTTCGTGGTGGTCCCGCTCGTCGCCCCGGTGCTGCTTACGCTCCAGATGCCGGATGGTAGCCCGATGAGCCCGGTCTGGCTCGGCATCATGATGGCGGTCAATCTGCAGACGTCCTTCCTGACGCCCCCCTTCGGCTTCGCGCTGTTCTACCTGCGCGGCGTGGCGCCGCCGAGCGTCGCTACCATGGACATCTATCGCGGGATCATTCCGTTCGTGGTGATTCAGCTTATCGCGCTTACCGTCCTTTGGCAGTTCCCGGCGCTCGCCACCTGGCTTCCCGGAGTGCTCTACGGGCCCTGACACCCGCTGCCGGGAACCTGATCGCCGCGTGCCGCATTTTTCTTGCGGTCACGAATCGGAGGCTATCATGCCCGCAAAATCCAAGGCACAGCAGCAGGCAGCCGGCGCGGCCCTTTCCGCCAAGCGCGGCGAGCGATCGAAGAGCTCGCTGAAGGGCGCATCGAAGAGCATGGCCGAGTCGATGAGCAAGACGGAGCTCGAGAGGATGGCCAGCACCAGCCGGAAGGGCAAGCCGAAGCGCGTCTCGAAGAAGGGCTGAAACCTTCGCTTCCAGCCGCCGCGCGGGAAGCTCGTTCCGCTGCTTTGGCCCGCGCCGCAGCAGGCCTATGATGTCGGCATGCTACGATCGCGCATCTCCTACTTGGCCGCTTTCGGCCTTCTGTCAGCCACCGCCTGCGTCGACCAGAGCCAATACCTGGAGATCGCCGGCGGAGGGTTCATCTTCAACTATCGCAATGCCACTGCGATGTACGGGGTCATCCTCATGCCGCGCCGGGACCCTCCACCGGGCGCCGTCATCGAGGCGAGCTTCGAGAACCCGGCTGGCGGCGATCCCATTGTCCTCAGCCGCGCGGCGCGCGGCGGCGGCCGCATCGTGCTTCAGACGCCGCCGCTCAGTGGTATCGAGAAGGACCGGCCCTATCACGTTGTCGTGTTGCTGAAGTCGGCCGTTGGAGAGGAGCTCCTGCGTATGGAGAAGAACTTCGTCTCCGAAGTCGACCAGTCGATCCTGCCGGACAAGCCGCTGGCCATAGGCCCCGGCTACCAGCGCAACACGGACGAAAGCGCGGTTCCGTTTCCGCCTTCGCTCTACCGGACGCCGGACGCTGAGCCTGCCAACTAAATCGGTCGTCCCGTCGCATTTCGGGATGGATTTTCCCGTCTCGCGAGACCAGATTCGCATGCACGCGGAATCGCCGCGTATCGTGAACCCGCGAGGAAGGCATGGCCCGTCACGGGGTAAGCCTCGACGACAAGTTCGATCTCTCCAAGGATCGCGTGTTCATCTCGGGCACGCAGGCGGTCGTCCGCGCGGCTCTCATGCAGAAGGAGCTTGACCGCCGGGCCGGGCTGAACACCGCAGGCTTCATCAGCGGCTATCGCGGCTCTCCGATCGGCGGACTGGACCAGCAATTGTGGCGCGCCGGGAATCTTCTGACGGCGAACGACATCGTCTTCCGACCCGGCCTTAACGAGGATCTCGCGGCGACCGCGATCTGGGGCGCGCAGCAGGCGGAGCTGCGCGGCGAGGGCCGCTACGACGGCGTGTTCGGCATCTGGTACGGGAAGGGCCCCGGCGTCGACCGTTCCGGCGACGCATTCCGCCACGCCAACTTCGACGGCACCTCTCCGCACGGCGGCGTTCTCGCCTTGATGGGCGACGACCACACCTGCGAAAGCTCGACCACCGCGCATCAGTCGGAGTTCGCCCTGCTCGACGCGATGATGCCGATCCTCAATCCGGCCGGGGTGCAGGAGATCATCGACTACGCGCTGACCGGCTGGGCGCTGTCGCGTTTTGCCGGCGTCTGGGTCGGCATCAAGTGCGTCAAGGACAACATCGAGGCGACGGCTTCAGTCGACGGTGCGCTCGACCGGTTCAGGTTTGTCCTGCCGGAGGTGCCAAGACCGCCAGGCGGCCTCAACATCGGACGCGGGCGGAGCCCGATCGAGAAGGAGGAGCTGCTGCACCGCTGGCGGCGCCCGGCCGCGGTGGCGTTTCTGCGCGAGAACCGTCTCAACAGGATCATGATGGCGGGCGGCGCCAATCCCCGCCTCGGCGTCGTTTCGCTTGGCAAGAGCTGGCTCGACACGCTCGGCGCCCTCGATACGCTCGGCATCGACGAGAAGCGCGCGGCGGATCTCGGCCTGAGGCTCTACAAGCTGGCGGCGCCCTGGCCGTTCGAGCCCACCGGTGCCGACCGTTTCGCCGACGGGCTGCAGTCTATTCTCGTGGTGGAGGAGAAGCGGTCGCTCGTCGAGACGCAGCTGAAGGAGCAGCTCTACGGCCGCGCCAATGCGCCGACGATCGTCGGCGAGAAGGACGAGGAGGGCAACCCGCTGTTGCCGGCATGGGGTGCGCACGGCGCCAACGAGATCGCCATCGCGATTGCGCGCCGCATCCTCGCCTATGCCGACGATTCGGAGATAGCTGCGCGGCTGAAGCAGCTCGAACATGCCGAGGCGGTGGCGAAGACGACCGAGGACATCGGCGTCCGCACGCCGTATTTCTGCGCCGGGTGCCCGCACAACACCTCGACGCGCGTGCCCGAGGGGAGTCGTGCCTATGCGGGCATCGGCTGCCACTACATGGTCCACTGGATGGATCGCGCCACCGAGGGTTTCACGCACATGGGCGCGGAAGGCGCCAACTGGGTGGGCGAAGCGCCGTTCTCCACGCGCGACCACGTATTCCAGAACCTAGGGGACGGCACCTATTCGCATTCCGGCACGCTCGCCATCCGCGCCGCGGCCGCGGCCGGCGTGAACATCACCTACAAGATCCTCTACAACGACGCCGTGGCGATGACCGGCGGCCAGCCGGTGGAAGGCGGACTGACCGTCGACCGGATTGCGCGGCAGGTTTCGGCCGAAGGCGCCAAACGCATCGCACTGGTGAGCGACGATCCCTACAAATATCCGGGCGAAACGAAGTGGCCCGCCGGAATGACCATCCACCATCGCTCCGAATTGGCCGCGGTCCAGGAGGAGTTGCGCGAGATCAAGGGGCTCAGCGTCCTCATCTACGACCAGACCTGCGCGGCGGAGAAGCGCCGCCGGCGCAAGCGCGGCCTCTATCCGGACCCTGATAAGCGCATTGTCATCAATTCGCTCGTCTGCGAGGGCTGCGGCGATTGCGGGGTGAAGTCCAACTGCGTCGCCGTGCAGCCGCTGGAGACGGAGTTCGGCCGCAAGCGCACCATCGACCAGTCGAGCTGCAACAAGGACTATTCGTGCCTCGAGGGCTTCTGCCCGTCCTTCGTCACGGTCCACGGCGGCGAGCCGAGGAAGGGCAGGGCGCTTTCGGCCGACAGGATGCCGGCCGTGCCGGAGCCGGTGCTGCCCAAGCTCGACCGTGCGCAGGCGATCGTCATCACGGGAGTCGGCGGGACCGGCGTCGTCACCATCTCGGCGCTGATCGGCATGGCAGCGCATCTCGACGGCCTCGGCGTCGGCATCATCGACATGGCCGGGCTCGCGCAGAAGGGCGGCGCGGTGACCGCCCACATGCGGATCGCCCCGACGCCGGCCGACATCCACGCCATCCGAGTCGCGCCGGAGGAGGCGGACACGGTGCTCGCCTGTGACATCGTGGTTGCAGGCTCGAAAGGGGTGCTCTCCGCCATCCGTCCGGGCGAGAGCCAGGTCTTCGTCAACCGGCATGAGACCTATCCCGGCGACTTTGCGCGCGACGCGGATTTCTCGCTGCCGACGCGGCAGCTTGCGCGCGCCATCGAGGAGCGGGCAGGGGCCGGGCGTGCGCACATCATCGAGGCGCAGCGCCTTGCCGCCGCGCTGCTCGGCGATGCGATCGCGACGAACATGTTCATGGTCGGCTACGCTTGGCAGCAGGGCGGCCTGCCGGTGTCGCGCCGGTCGATCCTGGAGGCGATCCGCCTCAACGGCGTGGAGGCGGAGATGAACGCCGCCGCGTTCGAATGGGGCCGCCGCGCCGCGGTGGACTTCGCCGCGGTCGAGCAGGCCGCCGGCGTCTCGCCCGAGCCGGCGGAACCGCCGTCGCTCGACGAAATCGTGGAGCGACGCGCCGCGTTCCTGACGGCTTATCAGAGCGCCCGCTACGCTGCCCGCTACAAGGCGCGCGTGGAGCGGATCGCGACGATCGAACGCCGCCTGATGGACGGCGACACGTCGATCGCGACGGAAGTGGCGCATGCGCTCTTCAAGCTGATGGCGGCGAAAGACGAGTTCGAGGTGGCGCGGCTCTTCACCGACGGTTCGTTCGAGCGGCAGCTCAAGGCGCAGTTCGCGCGCTGGGACTGGCTGCAGTTCCACATGGCGCCGCCGCTCCTCGCGCGCCGGGACAGGCGGACCGGCCACCTCAAGAAGCAGGCGTTCGGGCCGTGGATGATGGGCGCCTTCAGAATGCTTGCGCGCCTGCGCTTCCTGCGCCCGACGCCGCTCAACCCGTTCCGCTACACCGCCGAGCGCCGCTGGGAGCGGCGATTGCTGAAGGACTACGAGGCTGATCTCGACGCGATCGAATCGAAGCTCTCCGTCGCCAACCGGACCGCGGCGCTGGCGCTCGCCGCCTACCCGCTGCGCATCCGCGGCTTCGGCCACGTCAAGGAGGCGCAGGCGCGGCCTGTGCTGGCGGAGCGCGAGGCGCTCGTGAAAGCACTCGACGACCAGCTGGGGGCGGAGCCGCTGGCGGAGGCGGCTGAATAAGGAACGCCTTGCAAATCCTGGCATTGCTGCCTATGTTGCAACAAGAGTTATAACACGTCGGGAGCTTACTTTGGAGCTCAAGGTCAGAAAGGTCGGGAATTCGCTGGGAGTCATTCTTCCCCGCGAAGTCGTGGCGCGTCTCCAGGTGGGCGAAGGCGACAGCCTTTCACTGATCGAAGAAGGCAGCAGCGGTTTCAGGCTGAGTCCCTACGATCCGGACGTTGCGCGCCAAGTCGAGGTTGGGAAGCGCGTCATGCGCCGCTACCGCAATACGCTGCGCGAGCTGGCGAAGTGAATGTCGAATGGATCGCGCTTGAGACGGTCCTGATCTACCACGACCTGCAAGTCAGCGAGCATGGCGGCGCCGAGGGTGTGCGCGACCAAGGTGGCCTAGAGTCGGCGCTTGCACGACCTGAGAACCTGGCCGCCTATGGCGATCCGGACCTTTTTGAGCTGGCCGCAGCGTATGCAGGCGGCATCGTGCGCAACCATCCCGTCGTCGACGGAAACAAGAGGACAGCGTTCGTCGTCGCGGTTTCGTTCCTCAACCTGAATGGTGAGGACATTGTCGCTGAAGAGGCCGAGGCGGCCGTCGTGTTCCTGCGCTTTGCCGCGAGCGAGCTTTCGGAGGAGGAGCTTGCCGACTGGC
>CAZMJQ010000179.1:0-2692 GCA_964566475.1 uncultured Propylenella sp.
GCCTGAGCGAGAAGCCAGCGCCTGTGGTACGGAAGCGCGGTCCATTTCGGCGTTGTCGCGGCTGCGTCGGACATTGACTCAGGCGGCCCCGGCCGCCGCTGGCGCGGCTGTGTCGTCCCGAACCCCGACCATGTACTGCACAAGCTCCTCGGTGCTCGTCTCAGACGTGACCTTCTCGGTGACCTTGCGGCCGCGGTGCATGACCATGATCCGGTCCGAGACGGCGAACACGTCGGGCAGGATGTGCGTGATCAGGACGACCGGCACGCCCTGGTCGCGCAGCCGGCGCATCAGGTCGAGCACCTTCTTCTGCTCGGGGACGCCGAGATTGTTGGTCGGCTCGTCCATGATCATCAGCTTGGCGTCCCAATAGACGGCCCGGGCGATCGCGACGGCCTGGCGCTGCCCGCCCGACAGGTTCACGATCGGCTGTGTCAGGGTCGGAAAGTCGACCTCCAGCGATGACAGGGTCGACCGCGACTCTTCCAGCATGCGCTCCTCGTCGAGCGTCTTGACGAGGCCGCCGAGATACCTCCGCTTGATCTCTCTTCCCAGGAAGATGTTGGCGCTGACGTCGAGATTGTTGGCGAGCGCGAGGTCCTGGTAGATCGTCTCGATACCCATGCGGCGCGCGTCGATCGGGCGTGTGAAGTGGCTGCGCCGGCCCTCGAAGTAGACTTCGCCCGTGTCGGGCGCATGCACGCCCGACACGCACTTGATCAGCGTCGACTTGCCGGCGCCGTTGTCGCCGAGCAGCGCCACCACCTCGCCGCGGTAGACATCCCAGCTTACGTCGTTGACCGCGACCAGCCCGCCAAAGCGCTTCGTCAGGCCCCGTATGGAGAGAATGGGCTCGGCCATCGGCCTCATCCGGTCTTGTGGCGGCCGATGATCAGGTCGCGCGACTGATCGATCAGGACGGCGATGATGACGACCGCGCCGACGACGATGAACTGCCAGAACGCCTCGACGGCCAACATCACCAGCCCCGTCGTCAGAACGGCGATGATGAGCGCGCCGATGACCGTCCCCATCACCGTCCCGGCGCCGCCGAACAGGCTGACGCCGCCGATGATGACGGCGGCGATGGAGGAAAGCAGCAGCGGCTCGCCGACCACCGCCGACCCGGCCGTGAACCTGAGCGTCGACAGGAACCCCGCCATCCCCGCCGTGCAGGACGACATGACGTAGAGTATCACCCTGTGCCGCACGACTGGGATGCCGGTGCGGGTCGCCGCTTCCAGGCTGCCTCCGATGGCGTAAGTGTGCCGCCCGAACTGCGTCTTGCGGATCAGGAACACCGCAAATGCGACCACGACCGCCGTGAAGACGACCGGGTAGGGCAGGATCGCGTCCATGCGCCGGAGCATCTCTCCCGCCACCTCCGGGCGCTCGAAGAAATGCAGGCCGCCGCCTTCGCCGCCGATCCGGTAGAAGAGCGCGTTGTTTCCATAGGCGCGGAGGCCCGGCGGCAGCCCGATGACGGTCGTGTTCTCCGACATCAGGAGCGCCATGCCGCGCACGATGAACGAGCTTCCGAGCGTGACGATGAAGGGCGGCACCTTCATCTTGGCGACCATGACGCCGTTGAAGAGGCCGATGAGGCCGGCGCCCGCGACCGCGACGAGAAGGCCGAAGACGACGGAGAAGAACAGCGGCACGCCCGCGTTGAACGCGCCGCGGATGGCCAGCGCGGAAAGGACCGAGGCGAGGCTCATCACCGATGCGACCGACAGGTCGATGCCGGCGCTGATGATCACGAACGTCTGCCCCAGCCCAAGGAGCAGGATCGGCGTGATGGCGACCAGGATGTTCTGCGAGTTGCGCAGCGTCAGGAAGTTGACCGAGCCGCCGCTGTTGAGCGGAACCGCGATGACGAAGAACGCGACCAGCAGGCCAAGGAAGGCCCAGGCCCACACCCGGCTGATGAAAAGGACGAGCTTCTGCGCCCTTGTGGGACCCTGCGGTCCGACGCCCGCGACTGCGACCGCCTCGGCTCCGGTTACGCGATCGGCCAACGCGGATATCCTCGTCCAGTAGGCGGTACGATGCGCGACGGAACCGCCGGACGGGGAGATGCCGACGGCATTTCCCCGCCCCGACTACGAAGTGCGCTCAGGTCTTACTCTGGAACCTGGTAGATGAACCGGGCGTATTCGGGATCGTCCACGTTATCGATGTCGATGATGGCGAACCCGGTCTCCACGCGCCGCGGCAGGCTGGTCACGCCGGCCGCGTCGGCCGCCGCGAACATCACGCCGAGATAGCCCATGTCGAACGGCTTCTGCGCCAGCACCAGCGACACCACGCCCTGCTGCAGCTGCTCGATGGCGAACTGCGTCGCGTCGTAGGCGACCACCTGCACCTGGCCGCCGAGCCCGGCGTTGACGACGGCCGTGCCGGCGCCCTGGGCGCTGAACACGTTGGTGCCGAAGACCCCGGCCAGGTCCGGCTCGCGCTGCAGAACGGCCGATGTCTGCTGCGTGGCGGTGTTCGGGTCATCGAGGTTGAAGTCGAGTCCGACGACCTCGATGTCCGGGAATTCGTTGTCCATGACTTCGTTGAAGCCGATGGCGCGTCCTTCGACCGAGCTCACGTTGGGATTGGTGGAATTGATGTAGACCTTGCCCGAGCCGCCGATGGCCTCGGCCAGTCCGCGCGCCGAGATGCGGCCGCCCTCGACGTTGTCGGA
>CAZMJQ010000180.1:0-7566 GCA_964566475.1 uncultured Propylenella sp.
TTTCCATTCGCTCGGTCTGTCGATCCTGCGCGGCAATCCCGCGGCAGCCGGGCTTTCGCCCGGGTTCCGCATCGCCGGCGAGGCGGAGCGCACGGCGGCGCTTGCCGAAGCGCTCGATGTTTCCGAACGGAAAGCCACGGCGCTTCTCCGCCGGGTCTCGAAGGTGAAGCGGAGCGGCGCTGCCGATCTGGACCAGGGTCTTGCCCAAGCGATCGCGGCCTGCTCCACGATCCTTACATCCCGCAACTGGGTCGACTTCGACGACCTCGTCCTGCTCGCCGCCGATGCGCTTGAACGCGACGAAGCCCTCGCCGCGCGCCACCGCTTCCGCTCCGTTTCCGTGGACGAGTTCCAGGACATCGATGCGCAGCAGTACCGCCTCATGCGCCTTGTCGCGCCGGAGGATGCGAGCCTGTGCGTTATCGGCGACCCGGACCAGGCGATTTACGGCTTCCGCGGCGCGGACGCCTCGTCCTTCGCCCGCTTCACGCGCGACTATCCGGCGGCGGCCACCGTGGCGCTGAGGCGCAACTACCGCTCCAGCGGCATGATCGTGACCGCGGCGTCGCAGGTCATCGCCCCGGCGCGCCGGGACCCGCCGCTCGCCGAGATTGTGCGCGACATGCAGGACAGGATCGCCATCCATGCCGCGCCGACCGAGCGCGCGGAAGCCGAGTTCGTGGTCGCCGAGATCGAGAGGCTGCTCGGCGGCCATTCGTTCTTCTCCATCGACACGGGCCGAAGCGGCCATGCCGCCGAACGCCCGCTCGGCTTTTCCGACATTGCTGTGCTCTACCGAACCGAGGCGCAGTCCGCCGCGCTTATCGAGGCGCTGGCGCGGTCCGGTATGCCCTTCAAGACAAGCGGGCACGGTCTGCCGACCGAGAAGCCGGCGGTGGCCGCGCTGCTCGCCGAGCTGGAAGCGGCGGCGGCGGACGTGGCGCTCGGCGATTTCCTCATGCAGGCGGCGGGACGGCTCGATGCACGCGACAGTGCGCCGGACACGACCTCCCTGTCGGAGGCGCTCCGCTGGCTCACGCAGCTTGCCGGCCGGACCGGCGACGACCGTGCCCGGTTCATCGAGGCCGTCGTGCTCTCCGGCGAAGCGGACTTCTTCGACCCACGCGCCGAGCGCATCGCGCTCCTCACCATGCATGCCGCCAAGGGGCTGGAGTTTCCCGTCGTCTTCGTCGTCGGGCTGGAGGAGGGCATCGTGCCGCTCCGGTTCGGCGGCGGCGACGCCGCGAGCGAGGCCGAGGAGCGCCGGCTCTTCTACGTCGCCATGACGCGCGCCAGGGACCTCCTCTACCTCACCAGAGCCGAGCAGCGTCCCTGGCGCGGCCGAGTGCGCAAGCTCGAGGCGTCGCCGTTCCTCGCCGATCTGGAGAGCGAGCTTCTCCGCCTGGAGCAGCGCGAGCTTCCGCGCCGCAAGCCGGAAGCGGCGCAGCTCCCGTTGTTCTGACAGCCGCGCGAGGGGCGGCGCGACTACGGAAGGTTGTCATCCTCGGGCGAGCGCAGCGAGACCCGACGACCCAGGGGCTACACTGCTCTGGGTCCTCGGGTCTCCGCTTCGCTCCGCCCGAGGATGACATCGCTGAGGGTCGACGGAGCTAGCCGCCAGAGACGGCGCCGGTTCTCCGCTCCGCCTTCCGTCCTTGCAATCGGTTAGTATGTCGCCAGCCGCTTTCACGGCGCGAACGGGAGAAGGCCATGGCCACAGAGTCGAATGTCAGCGAGATCGCGCACGTCGTGGCGCTGCTTGGCGCGGGGGTCGTCTCCGTGCCGATCTTCAAGCGGCTCGGGCTCGGGTCGGTGCTCGCCTATCTCGCCGCCGGCGTTGCGATCGGCCCCTTCGGGCTCGGGCTCTTCACCGACCCCGAAGCGATCCTGCACGTCGCCGAGCTCGGCGTGGTGATGTTCCTCTTCGTGATCGGGCTGGAGATGCAGCCGTCGCGGCTGTGGAACCTCAGGCGCGAGATCTTCGGCCTGGGCGTGGCGCAGGTCATCGTCTGCGGCGCCGGCCTGACTGGCGCGGGGATGCTGATGGGCCTGCCGCCGATTGTCGCCTTCGTCGCGGGAATGGGCTTCACGCTCACCTCGACCGCGGTCGTCATGCAGGTGCTGGAGGAGCGCGGCGAGACCTCGACGCCGGAAGGGCAGCGCTTCGTATCGATCCTGCTCCTGGAGGACCTCGCCATCGTACCGCTGCTGGCGCTGATCGCGTTCCTCGCGCCGGGGGGCGGCGAAGTGTCCATGAGCGAGCGCTGGATCGGCATCGGAACGGCGCTCGGCTCGGTCGCCTTGCTCGTCGCCGCCGGCCTCTGGCTGCTCAACCCGTTCTTCCGCGTCCTCGCCGAAGCACGGGCGCGCGAGGTGATGACCGCGGCTGCGCTTCTCGTGGTGCTCGGCGCCGCGCTCACAATGCAGGTGAGCGGGCTCTCGATGGCCATGGGGGCCTTCCTCGCCGGCGTGCTCCTGTCGGAATCGACCTTCCGCCACCAGCTCGAGGCCGACATCGAGCCGTTCCGCGGCATTCTGCTCGGCCTCTTCTTCCTCAGCGTCGGCATGTCGCTCGACCTTTCGCTGATGGCGCGCGAATTCCCGCTCGTCATCGCCTACGTCGCCGCGTTCATGGCGGTGAAGGCGTGCGCCATCTACCTCGTCGCGCGCCTCTTCCGCTCGCGCCACACCGAGGCGCTGACCCGCGCCGCCCTCTTCGCACAGGGCGGCGAGTTCGCCTTCGTCCTCTACGCCGCGGCGGCGGGCGTCGGCCTCGTCGACGCCGAAACGAACGCGGTGATGACCGCAGCTGTCATCCTCTCCATGGCGCTGACGCCGCTCATGCTCATCGCTTTCCGCCGGCTCATACCCGCCGAGCAGTCGTTCCACGGCGTCGAGATGGCGGACGGCCTGAAGGGCAGTGTCCTCATCATCGGCTTCGGCCGCTTCGGCCAGGTGGTCAGCCAAGCGCTCCTGGCGCGCGGCATCGACGTTTCGGTCATAGACGTCGACACAGAGATGATCCGCGCCGCCCGCGACTTCGGCTTCAAGGTCTATTACGGCGACGGGACCCGGCTCGACGTGCTGCGCGCCTCAGGCGCCGAGCACGCGAGCGCGATCCATGTCTGCGTGGACGATCGCCGGGCGGCCAATCGCATCGTCGCGATCGCCAGGGAAGAGTTCCCGATGACGCAGCTCCTCGTCCGCGCCTTCGACCGCGAGCACGCCCTGGAACTCGTGCGAGCAAACGTCGACTATCACGTGCGCGAGACGTTCGAGTCGGCGCTGGTCTTCGGCGAGCAGGCGCTCGTGAGGCTCGGTGTGCCCGCGGACGAGGCGGCCGAGATATCGGCTTTCGTTCGCCGGCGCGACGCCGAGCGCTTCGCGCTCGAGACCACCGGGACACCGCCGATCGACGCCGCGGGGGACTTTCTCCTCAGCAACATCACCCCGCGCCCCACCCCGTTCACCCAGCCGAAGAAGATCACGCCGGAGAGCCCGGCAGAGCCGATGCCGGTCGGCGAAGCCGGCGCGTAGCCCGAATGGAGCGAAGCGCAACGCGGGAGCCTCCTCCCGAATTGCTGAACTCGCCGGTGCTGCTCAACCCGTCTCGGATAGGCTATACGTCAGAGGCAGAACCGGCGGGGCGGGTGTCCGACCGGCAACGCCATCAAGGAGGGGGAGGTCACCATGAAGCTATACATGCACCCTGTTTCCAACACGAGCCGGCCGGTCAGGATGTTCATCCAGGACAACAACCTGCCCGTTGAGGAGGAGGTGGTCGACCTGATGACCGGCGCGCACCACCAGGAGCCGTACGTCTCGGTCAACCCGAACCGGCAGGTGCCGACGCTCGACGATGACGGGTTCGTTCTCTACGAGAGCTCCGCCATCCTCAAATACCTGGCTGACAAGTTCGACCTGCCGGCCTACCCGAAGGACCTGAAGAAGCGGGCCAAGGTCAACGAGCTGATGGACTGGTTCAACACCCACTTTTATCACGACTACGCCTACGGCGTCGTCTACCCGCAGGTCTTCCCGCACCACAAGCGCCCGACGGACGAGGTTCAGAAGGGCACGATCGAGTGGGGCAAGGAGAAGACGAGGACATGGCTCGCGGTGCTGAACGACCACATCCTCGGCAAGGGCAACAAGTACCTCACCGGCGACGACGTCACCATCGCGGATTATTTCGGCGCCGCGCTCCTGACCTGCGGCGATCCGATCCGCACCGAGTTCAAGAGCTACCCGAACGTCCAGGCGTGGCTCGACCGCATGGCCGGGACGAAGAGCTGGAAATCCTGCAACGAGGCGCTTTGGGGCTTCCGCGACCACGTCAAGGATCAGCCGTTCGAGACGCTCTGAGCGCTCGTCTGCGGCGGCGCGCTATCCGCTACGGCGCCCGCCGCCGAACGCTTCCACGTTCTCTGCCGCGGCCGGGCCGGGCGTCTCGTCCCGGGCCTGCCTGAGCGCCGCGACGCGGCTCTCGCCGGTTCCCATGGTGAGCAGCACCGGCGCGTGCGGGAGGAAGTCGAGGGCTTCCGATTCGAACGCCACGTCCTCCAGCCCGCGCCAGAGTTCGATCATCTGCATCTCGTCGTCGCGCCCGCCATCGTCGACGAACACGGTCGCATGCGGCGCCAGGTGCGGGGCGAGAAGTGGCAGCGCCGGATAGCGGCTGAGCGACTGGATCTTGCCCGGCGGGCCGTCGACGAACAGAAGATCGATCTTCTCGCTGAACGCGGCGAGCAGCGGGTCGAGCGAATACCAGTTGAACGCCTGGTCGCCGACGCGGCATTCCACAAGCGGCGCCATGACCGGCTGCACCCACCCAGCAAGCTCGGCCTGCTCGAGAAGCTGAGCCGTCCGCTTTGCGTGCTCCTCGTCGTGCTCCACCGAGATCAGCCGCCCGGCGCCGTTGGCGCGCAGCGCCGCGGCGAACAGGATCGTCGAGCTGCCGCCGCCGAGCTCCATCACCAGCTTCGGCCGCAGACGGCGGATGAGCTGAAACAGGAAAGCCGCCTCCTCGCCGGTGATCTCGAAGCCCTGATGCGGGAACGGCGGCAGCACGCCTTCGATCTCGAGCTGCGGAAGGATTGCGATCATGTTGAGCAGCGACGAGAAGCCCGCCCGCAGCTTCTTCTGCGCATGGTTGTCGCGCGCGCGCACCAGCGACGCCAGTGCGGCGATATCGCTTTCGATCTTGTTCAGGCGGTCGTCAATTGCGGCGATGCGTTCGGTGGACGCGGAAACATCACGCGACAGCCCGAGTGTGAGAAGAGCGCGCAACCGCGCCGGCATACGACCCAATGCCACCCCCGAAGCTATCGCGTGTCGAAACGCACTCCAGCGGACCGCGTCCTCTTCAACGCATAGCGCGCATTGACGTCAGACATCGCATATCTCAGGAGCGCGCCGGACCGGCCGGATGAGCATTGGAATGCACTTGGATGTCATCTGCGCCGCGGCCTTCTGCGTCCCATGCCTCTCCAGGGCGGGAGCAAACCAGTTTGCCGGCCGGAATTCAATGCGAATGACAAAGGCCGGGAAGTGGCGATCCCCTGGCGGCTCCAACGCGCGAAAGCCAAGGAATCCGGGGATTGCGGTGGGACTTGCGGGCTTCAGTCCCTATCTCAGCACGAGAACCCCACCTCTGACGAGCCGAGCGGACATCATGCAACTCACCGGAATCCACCACCTGACCGCCATTTCCGCCGACGCGCCAGGCAACCGGCGCTTCTACGAAGGCGTCCTGGGCCTGCGGCTGGTCAAGAAGACCGTGAACCAGGACGACGTCAGCGCCTATCACCTCTTCTACGCCGACGGGCTGGCTTCTCCCGGCACCGACATCACCTTCTTCGACTGGCCCGTCCCGCCCGAGAGCCGGGGCACGCACTCGATCTCGCGCACGCCGCTGCGCGTCGCCGGAAGCGAGACGCTGTCGTGGTGGCAGGAGCGTCTCTCCGAGCACGGCCTGAAGATCGGGGCGATCGCCGAGCGCGACGGTCGCCTAACGCTCGACTTCGAGGATCCGGAGGGACAGCGGCTCAGCCTGATCGACGACGGAGGGGCAGGCGAATCGCATCCCTGGGCGGAGAGCACCGTGTCGCCCGAGCATCAGATCCGCGGTCTCGGTCCGATCATGCTGAGCGTGCCCGGCCTCGCATCGACCGATGCCGTTTTGACGACGCTCATGAACATGCGCCCGGTGCGCACCTATCCGCATCCGGAGAACGAAGCACACACTGTGCACGTCTACGAGATGGGCGAGGGCGGCCCCGGCGCGGAGCTGCATGTCGGCGTGCAGCCCGACCTTCCGCCCGCGCGCCAGGGCGCCGGCGCCGTGCACCACGTCGCCTTCCGCATCCCCGACGAGGACTATGACGCGTGGGCGGAGCGGCTCAACTCCATGCGCATCCCCAACAGCGGCAAGGTCGACCGCTACTATTTCCGCAGCCTCTATTTCCGCGAGCCGAACGGCATCCTCTTCGAGATCGCCACGGACGGCCCCGGCTTCGCCGTCGACGAGCCGATGGAGACGCTGGGCAAGAGCCTGTCGCTGCCGCCGTTCCTCGAGTCGCGGCGTGCGGAGATCGAGGCGGGGCTGACGCCGGTTTAGTCGGGATCGCGAAACGCGGCCTCGTGGTCCTGCCCGCCGTAGAAAATACCGAGGATGACAACCGCCTCTCCAAGGAGGACGAAGGCGACCGCAACGCGCTTGCGGAAGCCGATGACACGCAGCCCCGGACGAAGGTCGTCTCGCCGTGTTCCACGCTCGGGAATGGCGAGAGACCTTCGCAGAAGGTGACGATCCTCGCGACGAATGCATCGGCGCGAGCTTGGCCCGAGTGCTCGGCTATGTAGTCGTGAAGCGCATCGAGATGGTCTTCCGCCTCCGGCGAGAAGACGACGCCTGGAGCCGTCATTCCCCGCTGGCGCTCTTGCGGGTGGCCCGTCTTGCGCGCAGGCGCGGGAGTATCTGATCCGCGGGGATGCCGCTTGCCGGATTCGCCTTGTATTCGTCGTAGCTCCTGACGACCTCTTCGCGCAGCCATCGCTCGACGGCCGCGTCGCGCTCGAGCAGGGCCCGGATGCCTTCCCGCACGACCTCGCTGACGGTGGCGTAGTCGCCCGATTCGATCTTGCGGTCGATCTGCTCCGCCATCTCGCGTGGCAACGTAATGCTGAACTGCTGCTTGCTGCGCATGAAAGGACCTCCGCGCGTGTCGAGGACGATAGGATTTAAGCCTATTCGATGCAAGTGGCGCGACCTCCGCCGCGGTTCAAGTGACCAGAGCCGAGAGCAACTCCTTCACGGCACCCACTTCATCCTCGTTCACCGTGTGGCCCATGCCCGGATAGATGCGCTCGTCGACCGTCGCGCCGAGCGCGCTGAGGACCGCGGTCGTCTCCTGAACGCGCTCGAGCGGTATGTGCGGGTCGACGTCGCTCGAGCCGAGGAAGACCGGCGTGCCGTCGAGCGAGCCGGCATAGTCGCGCGGCGTGCCGGGCGGTCCGATCAGCCCGCCGGTCAGCGCGGCGACGAAGCCGTAGCGCCGCGCGTTG
>CAZMJQ010000181.1:0-2880 GCA_964566475.1 uncultured Propylenella sp.
GCTTCTGCAACGCGCCGTGGATATAGATCGGGGCGTCGTAGCCGGCCTCGCGGATCAGCGCGATGACGCGCTGCGCCTTACCGAGCGCGTAGGCGCCGACCATGTGCGTGCGCTCCGGGAACTGCGCCACGGAGGCGAGCAACTTGGCGATCTCCGCGCGGTCGTCGGGATGGCGGAATACCGGCAGCCCGAACGTTGCCTCGGTGATGAAGACGTCGCACTTCACCGGCTCGAAGTTGGCGCAGGTCGGGTCGGGCCGCGTCTTGTAGTCGCCCGAGGCGACGATGCGCAGCCCGTCCTTCTCCACGCAGATCTGCGCCGAGCCGAGCACGTGCCCGGCCGGATGGAACGTGACCGACACGCCGTTGACGACGCGCGTCTCGCCCAGCGCCGCCGCCTCCGCCCGCCCCGCGAAGCCCGCGCCGTAGCGCTCCGCCATGATCCTCAGCGTCTGCGCCGTGGCGAGCACCGCGCCGTGGCCGGAGCGCGCGTGGTCGGAGTGCCCGTGCGTGATCAGCGCCCGCTCCACCATCCGCGTCGGGTCGATATAGAAATCGCCCGGCGGGCAGTAGATGCCTGAAGGCGTGGCGCAGAGGAGATCGGTGAAGCGCATGAGGGAGATATAGGTCACGCCGGAGGAAGCAGACAGCGCCGGGGCGAAGTTCCTCCCCCGCAACGCGGGAGAGGAACCGGTGCCGCACGGCGAGGCGCCCACCTCCCCCATGCGGGGAGGTCGAAATTCGAAGCGTCGCGCGGCAGCGCGATGCGCGCGAATTTCGGGTGGGGGTCATCGCCGGTTCAGCGACCCCCACCCGACGTTTCCTGCGCCTTCGGCTTGAAAGCTTCGACCTCCCCGCAAGGGGGAGGTGGACGCCGTGCCGCGCCTCGACCGCCCGCCCTACTCCTCCGCCGCCAGCTTCGGCCCGATGATCGCGTCCCACTGGTTCATGGGGAGCGCGCCGACATGCTTCTGGCCGTCGACGAAGAAGGTGGGCGTGCCGGTGACCCCGAAGGACTGGGCGCGCTGCATGCCGGCATCGAACGCCTTGAGCAGGTTCTGATTGCCGAGGCAGGCGTTGAACGTGTCCTCGGTGAACCCGTACTCGGTCGCCTGGTTCAGGATCGCCTGCCGCAGGTCCTGCTGCGTCAGCCACTGGTCCTGTGTGGCGAAGTAGCCCTCGACCACCTCGAAATACCGGTCCGCCGGCGCACAGCGCGCCACCGCGGAGACCGCGACGTCGGCGCCGTTCCGCAGGAACTCGCGGAAGATCAGCCGCACTTCGCCGCTGTCGATGTATTTCGTCTTGAAGTCGTCGAGGATGGCGTTGTGGAACGTGGCGCAGTGCGGGCAGGTGAAGGAGGCATACTCGACCACCGTCACCGGCGCGTCGGCCGGGCCGAGCACCTTCTCACCGAGCTGGCCGGGCGCGTGCAGCTCGTCCACGTTGACGCCCTGCGCCAGGGCGAAGGCGGGGTGGAGGGCAAGCGCGGCGGCGCCAAGGCCCGTCATGAATACGCGGCGGTCGATCTGAAGCATGTCACCATCCTTTCGGGGTGATTGAAGGCGGAAGCGGCTGAACCGGGGCTGAACCGGCGTTGCGGTCCAAATAAGGCATGACATGCTCGTCCGAAAGCGCTCCGTGGCGCCTGCGATGCCACGATTTCGTGCGTCGGCCCGCGGCACCAAGCGTCACGATGATGCGAGGACTCCGCGCGCCAGCGCTGTGAGCGAATCCTTCAGCGGCCCGTCGATCTCCTCCAGCCGCTCGCGGAGCGGCGCGGGAAGCTCGGCGGGAGGACGCGGCGCGGCGGGCTCCGCCTTGTCCTGCCGCCCGACCGCCTGCTGCACGATCCGCACGGCACCGACCGCCGGATAGCCGAAATAGCGGTTGAGCCGCTCGCGCACCCGGTCGGTCTCGTGCTGGAACTGCAGCGCCAGCGCCGGATCGCAGCGCACCACGAGCGTCGCCGCGCTGCCGTCGCGCGCCCAGCGGATGCGCTCCGGCGCGGTCCGCCCGGCATATTCCGCGCCGACGATGTCGGGCCACCAGGCGAGCAGCTCGGCGCGCGCCAGTCCGCGCTTCCTCACCAGCGGGTCGATCGACCTGCCAATCAGCTCGGCGAGCGGCCTCGCGCGCGGTCTCGACGGGTGCGGCACTGTTGACGATTTCCCCTTCGGCCTTGCCAGCGGCACGCCGCCCGGCCCAATGAACGCCCCAAGGAACGCCATGCCCGTGAAGCTAGCGAAGCCCGGCCCCGCCGCAAAGCGCGAATGCGACGCGGCGGAGCGCATTCCCCGCTCCGCCGACCTTATCCACTGGTACGAGCGCCATCACCGGCGTCTGCCGTGGCGGCTCGGCCCGGCCGAGCGGCGCGCCGGTGCGCCGCCCGACCCTTATCGCGTGTGGCTGTCGGAAATCATGCTCCAGCAGACGACCGTGAAGGCGGTCGCGCCTTACTTCGAGCGCTTCGTGGCGCGCTGGCCGACGGTCGCCGCCCTCGCCGCCGCCGACGAGCGCGACGTCATGGCCGCTTGGGCCGGCCTCGGCTATTACTCGCGCGCCCGCAACCTCATCGCCTGCGCCCGCGCTGTCGCGGCGAGACCGGGCGCAAGCTTCCCCGACACGGAGCCGGAGCTCGCCCGCCTGCCCGGCATCGGCGCCTACACCGCGGCGGCCATCGCAGCGATCGCCTTCGATGCGCCGGCCGCCGCCGTCGACGGCAACGTGGAGCGCGTGATCGCCCGCCTCTTCGCCATCGAGACGCCGCCGCCGGCCCTTAAGGCGGCCGTGCGTGAAAAACTTCAGCCGCTGGTGCCGCGCGACCGCCCCGGCGAGTTCGCCGAGGCGCTGATGGACCTCGGCGCGACCATCTGCACGC
>CAZMJQ010000182.1:0-15156 GCA_964566475.1 uncultured Propylenella sp.
GGGGAGACAGGTCATCAGCGAATCCGCGACAGGGTCATCTGGGCAATTCGGCGCTGCATCGACACCTGGTGCGAGCAAGGCCCGGTCATCATCGGGGTCGAGGACCTGCACTGGGCCGATCCGACGTCGCAGGACGTGCTGAAAGCCCTTGCCGGCTGGATCGAGACAAAGCCCGTCCTGCTCCTCTGCACCTCCCGCGATCCTCCGTCGTGGCTGGAGGCCGGTCCGCATGTCCATCGCCTCCGTCTGGATCGCCTGCAGGCGTCGGACACTGCCGTGCTCCTCTCGCAGCTCTGGTCGACCAGGGAAGGCAGCGTAATTCCGCCGGAAGCGGTCTCCCTGGTGCACGAGCGCACCAACGGGGTCCCGCTCTTCCTCGAGGAGGTCTCGCAGTGGCTGGCTTCCAGCGGCGAGGCAGGGGACTGGAAGCGCGCCTTGTCGGGCGTGCGGCTTTCCAGCTTCGAGAAGCTCCTCTCCGCGAGGCTCGGAGGGCTCGGCCCGGCGAAGATCGTCGCACAGGCCGCCGCCGCCTTCGGCCGCGAGTTCGACGAGGACCTCCTGCGAGAGATCGTCGCCGAGATACCGGAGGAGCACGTGTCGGCCTCGTTCGGCGAGCTGGTCGAGGCGAACATCCTCGTGCGCCGCAATGTCGGTCCCGTGCCAGGCTACGGATTCCGCCACGCCCTGATCCAGGAGAGCCTCTACGATTCGCTGTTGCGCAAGTCGCGCGTCTCGCTTCACCGGCAGATCTACGAAGCGGCGGCAAACCGCACGAACGGGCAGATCCGCATGGGCGCGGCAATTCTGGCGGAGCACGCGGACCGCGCCGGGCTCTACGTCGAGGCCGTGACGAACTACATCGCCGCGGCGAAGGAAAGCTCTGGGCGCTCCGCCCTGGTGGAGGCCCGCAATCTCCTGGAGCGGGCGCGTCAGATCATCGAGAAGATCCTTCCCGATGACGAACAAGAGCGGCTGGAGCTGGCCGTGCTCGCCGCGCTTGGCCCGGTCCTGACCAGCACCCAGGGCACGAAGCATCCCGAAGCCTGCGCCCTCTACGAGCGCGCGGTCGAGATCGCGCGCCGCCGTCCGGCCGGCGAGCAGGCGGGCTGGTTCCCGATCTATTGGGGCTGGTGGTACACGGGCGCCGACTTCGCCGTGCAGCACGAGCGGGCGGAAACGGTGATCGCGGCGCTCCGCGACGTCGACGACCCGGAAGTGCAGCTGCAGGCGCAGCATTGCGTCTGGGCGATCGACTTCAACATGGGGCACCACGACACCTGCATCGCGGCCGTGGACAAGGGCCTCGCCCTCTACCAGTCGGGCCGCGGGCGGGAGAGCCTCACGCTCTATGGCGGCCACGATCCACGCGTCTGCGGACTCGGCCAGAAAGGCCTGTCGCTCTGGTTCAAGGGCTTTCCGCGGCAGGCGGTCGCGTCGGTGGAGGAATCGCTGCTATGGGCGAACGAGATCGCCCATGTCGGAAGCCTGGCCCATGCCCTCGACATCGCGGCGATGCTGCACCGCTACAGGGGCAACCTCGAGGCGCTCGAAGAAACCACGACCGAGATGAGGCGCTTGACTGAGACGCACGATCTGCACTCGCTCGCCGCCAAGGCCCTCATCTTCGACGGATGGCGCATGGCGCGGCTTGGCGATTCAGAGGCAGGCCGCCGGTCGGCCGAGGAAGGCTTCGCAATCCAGCGCAGGATCGGCACGCGCGAGGACTTTCCCGTCTATTCGGAGATGCTGGCGGAAATCCTTTCGAAGCTCTCGAAGACCGATGCCGCGGTCGGCGTGCTGAACGAGGCGCTCGAGGAAGCCGAGCGCACGGGCCATCTCTACTGGCTCCCGGAGCTGCATCGCCGCCGCGCGCAGCTTGCCGCGGCGCTCGACGCCGACGGCGACGACATCGCGGCGTCGCTGGAAACGGCGCTCCGGCTGGCGCGCGAGCAGAACGCCTCCGCTCTCTTCCTTGTGGCCTGCGAGACCGCGCTGTCGCTCGGCGTGTGGGAAAGGATTCGCGCAGACACTCGCGACGCGAGCGGAGAGGTGCGGGCCGGCGTGGAGCAGGACGGTGAGCTCTCCCCGCTTCTGAAGTCGATAGCGGACCGTCTCGACGCCGAGGGCGGACGGCGCGGCTGAGTGCCGGACCAGCCGTGCCGCGGACAGCCGAGAACGCAGCCGGAGTAGGCCCGCCTACAGATCCAGCGGCATCAGCAGTTCTGGACAGGCTCATGCCGCGGCTCAATACGCTGTGCATCACACGTCTCGGCGATCTGACCGGACTCGACCGTATCGGCATACCGGTGGTGCAGGCCGTGCGGCCGTTGGCGCTATCGAACGCCGTCTCCCAGGGCAAGGGGCCGGACCTTGCCTCCGCCGCGGTGTCGGCGATCATGGAGGCGGCCGAGCAGTTCTTTGCCGAGCGGGTGTCGCGCTTCAACGCGGCGATGGCTTCCGCGCAGGCGCTCGGCGTCGAGGCGGCGCTCTTCGCCTCGCACTTGCTCCCCGACGTGCCGTCGGACTGGCGGACGGCCGAGACCGCTTGGGTCGAGGCGAACGACCTCGTCTCCGGCGAGCGCGGCTGGCTGCCGCTGGAACTGGTGCACACGGCCTATGTGGAGCCGCCCGTGCCCTCCGACGGCCTCTTCTTCGCGTCCACCACCGGCCTCGCCTGTGCCATGTCGGAGCAGCGGGCGATCCGTCATGGCCTGCTCGAATGCGTCGAGCGCGATGCGATAGCGCGCGCGAACGTGACGCACGGGTTCTTCCAGCGGCAAAGGATCGATCCGGACACGATTGGCAGCGCCGATCTTGCCGGCCTTATTGAGCTAGTCCGCGACGCCGGGCTGTTCGCCGCCTTCTGGGCCGCGCCGGCCGCCGGAGATGTCCCCGTGGTCTGGTGCCAGGTCATGGAGGACGGGCGGCTGCCGCTCATCACTCCCTACCCCGCCGATGGCTTCGCCGCAGATCCGGATCCGGTTTCAGCCGCCCGCCGCGCGCTCATCGAGGCGGCGCAGTCGCGCCTTGCGGCGATCTCCGGCGCTCGCGACGACATCTCGCGCGCCGCGTTCCCGACGTACACCGACTGGAGCATGATCGAGGCGCACCGGCGACTGCTCGCCGAAGGGCCGTGTCCGATCGATTTCGAGCGTCTCGAGGAGTCGGCGGCCCCTTCCGAGAAGCCGGATGGCGTGCTTGAACGGCTCGCCAGCGACGGAATCGGGACCGTCCTGCTGGTGTGGCTCGACACGAAGCCCTGTCCCGAGCTGCGGGCCGTACGTGTCGTCGTGCCCCAGCTCTCGCCGCTCACGGAAGGCTGAGCGGATGAGTGCGAACAGCATCCGGCCCGTCGTCTTCCTCGGCCCGACAATGCCGGCGGAAGACGCGCAGGCGATACTCCCCGCGACCTACCTTCCGCCCGCCTCGCAGGGCTCGGTCATCACCGCCGTACAGCGCCACAGCCCTTCGGCCGTGCTCCTGATCGACGGCGTCTTCCAGGGCGAGCCCGCCGTCAGGCACAAGGAGATCCTCTGGGCGCTAACGAGGGGAACCCCGGTCTTCGGCGCGGCCAGCATGGGGGCGCTGCGCGCTGCCGAGCTTTGCCGGCACGGGATGGTCGGGGTCGGGCTGATCTTCCGGTGGTACCGCCGGTTCGCGCTGACGCCCGACGACGCCGTCGCTGTGCTGCACGGCCCGCCCGAGCTCGGATCGCGCCCCGTGACGGTCGCGCTGATCGACCTGCTCCTGACCGCGCGGCGCGCCGAGCGCCTCGGGCTCGTTGACCGCGACACGCGCTACAGGATCGAGCGGGCGGCGCGTACGCTCAATTTCCGAGACCGGACGCTCACCAACGTCATCGAGAAGGCTCTCAAAGCCGCCGAACAGGACGCAGCCGGCGCGCTGCGCCGGGCGCTCGCGCGCAGCCTCGTGGAGCAGAAGCGCGCCGACGCGACCGCCGCGCTGCGGCTTGTGGCTCGCCTGCAATCCACGGGAGCGCTGGCGCGCGGGAGCACGAGCGAGTTCGTCACGACGAACGCATTCCTGCGCGATCTCGCACATGGCGGGATCGACCTCCAGGAATGAGTGGGAATCCCCACTTTCTCGCTGCCCAAAATGAGCCTAACCTTAAGGTTGCGAGCGGAGGGGACAGATGGAAGTTCGCACCGACGACGGCGCGGGCCCAAGCACTGGCGACCAGGCGAATCTCGGCACGCGCTTCCTGATATATCCGCAGGCCCCGCACGTGCCGGGCTACGCGACGCCGGAGGTCGTCTGGATATCCACCGACCCGTCCGGCATCCAGCCAGGGCCGGCCGACGACCGCATCTATGTCAGCGACGCCGCACTCGACAAGGAACCCTACGAGTTCCCCTACCTGCCGCCTTTCGCCGGGGCAGCCTTTCCACCCGCCGAGCCCGGGCCGGACGGGCACTTCGACCATCTCGACCCCTCCTCCCGCCCTTTCGTTTCGGCGCACGCCTACGCGGCCGTGCGCCGCGTACTCGACATCTGGGAGAGCTATCTCGGGCGCAGGATCGAATGGCACTTCGCCGACACCTACGAGCGGCTGGAGATCATCCCTTGGCTCAACTGGGAGAACGCCCAGTCTGGCTACGGTTTCCTTGAGCTCGGCGTGGAGCACGCGCCGGACGGAAAGGACTATCCGTTCGCGCTCAACTTCGACACGGTCTCCCACGAGGTAGGGCATGCCATACAGTTTTCCCTGTTCGGGTTTCCCGACGGAGACCACGGCGACAACGACTTCGGCCCCTTCCACGAGGCAAGCGCGGATCTCGTGTCGCTTCTGTCGTTCCTGCATTTCGACACCGGCGTCGACCGCCTGCTGAAGCGCTGCCGGGGCAACCTCCTCTCGCTGAACGAGCTCAACCGGATCGTCGAGCTGACGGGAGAGCGGCAGCTCAGGCTTGCCAGCAACGCGCGCAAGCTCTCCGAGGTGACGCACGAGATCCACGACCGCTCGCGCCCCTTCACCGGCGCCGTGTTCGATGCGATCGTCGAGACATCTCACCGCATCCTCGTCGAGAACGATCTCGCGGACGAGCGGCTGCTGGCCATCGACCTTCGCGATTTCGATGAGTCTGTGCTCGATCGGATCACAGAGTTTACGTCCGCCGCCTACAATGCGCGTCCGTTCCTCTTCAAGAGCGCGCTGGTGGAGGCGCGCGACCAGATCGGGATCGTGCTCGCCGGGACATGGGACCGGGTCGAGCCGCACAGCCTGACGTTCGAGAGCGCGGCGCTGACGATGGTCCAGGCGGCCGACGAGGAGGATGCCAAGCTGGCGACATGCCTGGAGCAATGCTTCGCCTGGCGTGAAATTCTGTGAAACGAGCAACCTTCGCATAGGGGAGGGCATGAAATGAGCGACTTCAGAATGCCGACGCATACGTTCGAGGACGGCGCCTACAACCCGACGCAGGTGCGGCTTTACGGAAGACCGAGCTTCGAAGCAGGGGACCTGGCCGGCACGTTGGAAGCCCTCGGTGTGAACATCGCCTTCTCTGAGGAGCGTAAGGAAACGGAGACCAGCTTCACCGGTCTGCTCATAAAGGCTCAACAGCTGAACGACGTGTTCCTGATAAATCTTAGTGACAACATGCAGCGAATGAGCTCCGGCATCGTCTTCGGTTATGCCTTCGAAGGTCATTGCTACGATCTTCCGAAGCCGAAACTGATGCTGATTCCAGGAATTCCAGAGGAGTTGAAGTGCGACGACTGCGGCTATGAGAAGAAGGCAGATTGCGGCTACGTGGTCTGGGTCGTCGACAAGCTGGACCGGTGCGTCGAGATCGAGATTAGCCAGGGTTTCATCGAGCAGCTTGTCCTCGAAGCGAACATGCCCGGAAAGCGCTCACCGACGACCTACCGCGCCACGATGCAGGTCGCGCACCGGAGCGGCCGGCTCACGGAATAGAGCCGGCCTCAGAGCCGGCCGGCAGCCTCGCGGTAGACTTCTGCTGCCCTTTGCAAAGTGCCGAACTCGCCGGCCGCCGTGTCGGCGGCGGCGCGGAGGCTGACCGCATCGCCGTCGAGGTAGGCCTGGTGCATTTCGGCCATCCGCTGCAGCTCGGCTTCGTCGCGTTGATGCCCGTTCTCGTTGAACACGTTTATGATGTAGACCTTCTCCCCGCTGCTCGTGTGCTCGCCCTTGATGATATGGCGGGGAAAGTTCCCGTAGACCTCCCACTTGTCGTCCTTGATCGGGTTGGGAAACTGCATGAACCGGCCCATGGCGTCCTCCCCAGAGGCTCATTGGACATCGCGCGAGCACGAACGCATCGCCCGCCGCCTGCCTGCCCCGCGCCCGCTCCCGATTGCCATAAACACCTATAAGTTGCAACAAGTTGCACGGTGCCCTCGCGCTTGCCGGGCAACGGTCGCTCCATCAGGATACCGGATGCCATTGACCGCATCGCGGCCCGGCGCCGCCCGCCACGGAGACCCTGAATGTTCGAGCCGTCGAGCCGCGCCAAGGCGCTCCACGACAAGCTGCTGCGCTTCATGGAGGCGCACGTGTATCCGAACGAGCGCGTCTTCCACGAGGAGCACGCACGGCTCGCCTCCCGCTGGAAGACCCCGCCCCTCCTGTTCGAGCTGCAAGCGAAAGCGCGCGCCGAAGGCCTGTGGAACCTCTTCCTCGCTGACGAGGAGTACGGCGCCGGCCTCAGCAACCTCGACTACGCGCACCTCTGCGAGACCATGGGCCGGTCCTGGCTCGCGCCCGAGGTATTCAACTGCTCCGCGCCGGACACCGGCAACATGGAGACGCTCGTCCTCTACGGCACCGAGGAGCAGAAAGAGCAGTGGCTGAAGCTGCTGCTGGAGGCGAAGATCCGCTCCTGCTTCTCCATGACGGAGCCCGACGTCGCGTCCTCCGACGCCACCAACATCCGCACCGAGATCCGCCGCGACGGCGACCACTACGTCGTCAACGGCCGCAAATGGTGGTCGTCGGGCGGCAACGACGAGCGCTGCAAGATCGCCATCGTGATGGGCCGCACCGATCCGGACGCGGAGCGCCACAAGCAGCAATCGATGATCCTCGTGCCGCTCGACGCGCCGGGCGTCACCGTGGAGCGCAATCTCAGCGTCTTCGGCTACGACCATGCGCCGCACGGCCACGCCGAGATCAGCTTCGACAACGTGCGCGTGCCCGCGTCCAACATGCTCCTCGGCGAAGGCCGCGGCTTCGAGATCGCACAGGGGCGGCTCGGGCCCGGGCGCATCCATCACTGCATGCGATCGATCGGTCTGGCGGAGCGGGCGCTGGAGACGCTCTGCGCGCGAGCCACCTCGCGCCAAGCGTTCGGCAGGTCGCTCGCCGAGCAGGGCGCGCTCAGGCAGGACATCGCCCGCTCGCGCTGCGAGATCGACCAGGCGCGGCTCCTGACGCTGAACGCTGCGCACATGATGGACACGCTTGGCAACAAGGCCGCGCGGCGCGAGATCGCCATGATCAAGGTGGTGGCGCCGGAGATGCTCTGCCGCGTCATCGACCGCGCCATCCAGGTGCATGGGGCGATGGGCGTGAGCCAGGACACGTTCCTCGCCGACGCCTACGCGCATGCCCGCACGCTGCGCCTTGTCGACGGGCCGGACGAGGTGCACCGCGAGGCGATCTCGCGGCTTGAGCTGCGCCGCTTCACGAACGCCGCAACGGCGTAGGAAGGCCCGCGCCGGTGTTCGACATCAACGGCAAGGTCGCGCTCGTCACCGGCTCGACGCGCGGCATCGGTCGCTCCATCGCCGAGCGTATGGCGCGCGCCGGCGCGAAGGTCGTGATCTCCAGCCGCAAGCAGGACGCCTGCGAGGCGGTCGCCGGGGCGATCCGCGCGGGCGGCGGCGAGTCGCTGGCCCTTCCCTGTCATGTCGGCCGTAAGGAGCAGAAGGTGACGCTCGACGAGTGGGGCGGCATCGACGTGCTCTTCTGCAACGCCGCCACCAATCCGTTCTTCGGGCCGCTCTCGCGGCTCTCCGATGATGCCTACGACAAGGTCATGGACACGAACGTCAAGTCGACGCTGTGGCTCTGCTACATGGTTCTGCCGCTGCTGGCGGAGCGCGGCGGCGGCGCCGTCGTCGTCGTCTCCAGCATCGCGGCGCTCTACGGTACCGACAAGATCGGCGCCTACGGCATGTCGAAGGCGGCGGAGGCAGCGCTGACGCGAAACCTCGCCGCCGAGTGGGGCCCGAAAGGCATCCGCGTCAACGCGATCGCGCCCGGCGTCGTCAGGACCGACTTCGCCCGCGCGCTGTGGGAGGATCCGGAACGGCAGAGGCATGTCGAGACCGAGAACCCGCTCCGCCGCTTCGGCGAGCCGGACGATATCGGCGGCGTCGCCCTCTTCCTGGCGAGCGACTCGGCGGCGTATGTCACCGGCCAGACCATCATCGTCGACGGCGGCGATTCCATTGCCGGAGGGAGACTGTGAACGCAGCGCCGGAGCCTCCAGCATCGACCGTCGCGGTGCAGGCCGTGCATCGCTTCGACGAAGACGCACTGGCGGATTACCTCAAGGGGAAGCTCCCGGGCGCAGAGACCGGCTTGTCGATCCGCCAGTTCCAGGGCGGCCAGTCCAACCCGACCTTCCTTCTTACGACCGGCGAGGGCCGCCGCTACGTGCTGCGCAAGAAGCCGCCGGGCAAGCTACTTCCGAAAGCGCATCAGGTGGAGCGCGAATACCGCGTCATGGCAGCGCTGGCCGGGACGGACGTGCCGGTGCCGGCAATGCGGCTCCTCTGCGAGGGCGACGACGTCATCGGCACGGCCTTCTTCGTCATGGACTTTGTCGAGGGCCGCGTCCTGCAGGAGCCGCCGTTGCAGTTGCCGGACGCAGAGCGCGCGCGCCTTGTCATCAACGCCGTCGAGACGCTGGCGCGGCTCCACGCCGTGGACTGGCGGGCCGTGGGACTCGCTGATTTCGGCCGCCCGGACAATTACGTGGCGCGGCAGGTGGCGCGCTGGTCGCAGCAATACGAGGCGTCGCGCACCGATGCCGACATCCCGGCGATCGCCTGGCTGAAGCACTGGCTCGCCGAGCACGAGACAATCGCCGAAGAGACCGCGATCGTGCATGGCGACTACCGGCTCGGCAACATGATCGTCGATGCCGAGGAGCCGCGCGTGATCACCCTGCTCGACTGGGAGCTCTCCACGCTCGGCCACCCGCTCGCCGACCTCGCCTATTTCTGCATGCCCTACCACCTGCCCGCCGGCATCAGCGGCGTGCGCGGCTACCAGGACCTCGACCTCGCCGCCCTCGGCATCCCAAGCGAACCCGAGGTGCTCGCCGCCTATTGCGCACTCGCGGGACGCGATGATGTGCCCGACTGGCCCTATTACCTCGCCTTCTCGCTGTTCCGCATGGCCGCCATCCTGCAGGGCGTGGCGGCGCGCGCCGTGCAGGGCAATGCTGCGAGCGCCGATGCACGGCAGGTCGGCGGCACAGCCAGTGTTCTCGCGGAGGCGGGCAAGCGCGTGGCCGAGAACGCGTAGGGCGGGAGGTGGCGATGGCGGAATCGATCGGAACCATCGAGCTGGAAGCGCTCGCCGGGCATGTCGGGAAGCGGCTCGGCGTCAGCGACTGGGTGCTCGTCGACCAGCCGGTGATCGACGCCTTCGCCGACGCGACCGGCGATCACCAGTGGATCCACGTCGACGCCGCGCGAGCGAGCCGCGAGCTTCCGGGCGGGAAGACTATCGCGCACGGCTTCCTCACGATGTCGCTGCTGCCGCGGCTGCGCGACCAGGTGTTCGACGTCTCAGGCGTATCGTCGCGTCTGAACTACGGGCTCGGAAAGGTTCGGTTTCCGGCACCTGTGCCCGCCGGCTCCCGCATCCGCGCTGCGTTCGACCTCGCCTCGGCCGAGAGCCGGCCGGACGGTCGCGTGCTCGTCACCCTCCTCGCCACTGTCGAGGTGGATGACGGCGAGCGGCCCGCCTGCGTCGCGGAACTGTTGGCCCTGCTCGTTCCGTAGAGCGGCAACGCGTCAGCGTGCTGACACGAAGGTACGGCTTCGATCACGTGACGGCGGAGCGTCTAGAATCCGATCGCCATCAGGCGATCGAGAATCGACCTGACCTCCTCAGGCTCCGCCGCAATGTAGCTCTTCCACCTCTCTTCCTCGCCGTGAGGATATCCGGTCAGGTGGTTCATCGCTCCAACAACAGCGCGACGGACATCCTTCGTGACTTTTCCGTTTGGCCAGGCTTCAAGAGCCCGGCGCGCCTCATCCGTCCTTAATCCGAACAAAGTGTGAAACTCCCACTCCGGAAAGAATGGACCTTCGACGGCTGCCCGGAGACACTGCTTGACGATCTCCTTTTCGCGCTCAGATAGCTCGTCAGTGATCGATGCCATGGTTTCCCTGATCGTCCACTACGCTTCACGACCCGGCGATGATATCGCCGAACAGCTCCCAGCGCTCGCCGGTGAACCGCATGAGCTGCATCTGCTGCAGCGGGAAGTAGTCCGTTTCGCTCGTCGTCATCGTGATGCCGGGGAGCAGCATCGGCACGCGCACATTGTCCATGCTCGCGGCGACCTTCATGACGTTCTCGCGGCTGAGATCGTCGCCCGCCGTCCGCAGCACATGCTCCAGCGCCTGCGCCACCGCGTAGCCGTAGACCGTGAGGTTCGAGTTGCGGTCGCCGTCCGGGTAGTGCTCGTCCATGAAAGCGCGCCACGCCGCCATCTCCTCGTCGTCCGCCCATTGCGGGTCGCCGGCGTCCTTCAGGTAGGCGGCGCTGACGATGCCGCGTGACGCCTCCAGGCCGGCGGGCTCGAGCACGGCGCCGACTGACTGCGACACGCTGTTGAGCAGGTGCAGCGGCTCCCAGCCGATCTCCGCCGCCTTGCGGATCGCCTGTGCGGCGAATTTCGGCGTGGCGACATTGAGGAACACGTCCGCGCCGGAAGCCTTCAGGTTGATGATCTGCGAATCGACCGTGGTGTCCGTGGTCTCGTAGGGTAGCGCGGCGACGATCATGGACTCCGCCTTGTCGCCGAGCCCTGCCCGCAGGCCGTCGAGATAGTCCTTGCCGTAATCGTCGTTCTGGTAGAGGACGCCGATCCTGCCGTCAGGGCGGTTCTCGATGATGTAGCGGGCGTAGATGTCCGCCTCGGTCGTGTAGACCGGCTGCCACGCCATGGTCCATGGATGGCCCTCGGGATCGCCCCATTTCGAAGCGCCGGACGCGACGAAGAGCTGCGGCACGCCCCGCGCGTTCAGGTAGTCGTGGACCGCGGAATTCGTCGCCGTGCCGAGCGAGGCGAAGACGAGCAGCACCTCGTCGCCTTCGACCAGCCGGCGCGTCTGCTCCACCGTCTTCGGGGGCGAATAGGCGTCGTCGTAGCTGATGAGCTCGAGCGTGCGGCCGTTGATGCCGCCCTCCGTATTGAGCTTGTCGAAATATGCCCGAATGGTCGCGGCGATTACCGAATAAGCGGAGGCCGGACCGCTGTGGGGATTTGTGCTGCCGATCCGGATCGTCGTGTCGGTGACGCCCGGCATGTCCTGCGCATGCGCGCCCGCCGCGATCGTCATGGCAGCAAAACTTGCCGCCCCGGCGACGACAGCCCTGCGTGACGGATTGTAGTGCATGCCTGTCCTCCCCCGGAAGTTCACGTTCGCGCCCCTCGCCTGGCGAGGAGGCCAGCGACCTTATGCACGAAACCACCGGCGCCGGCCGGCATCAAGTAGATCAGGCCGATCAACATCGCGCCATAGACCGCGCCGGAAAGCCCGGTGGAAATGCCCTCCGCGACATTAGGCACGAACACGAGGACAAGGCCTCCGACCAAAGCGCCGGGCAGCCACCCGACGCCGCCAACCACGAGACCGACCAGAAGCGCGATGGAGAGCGTGAACGGAAAGCTGTCGGGCGCGACGAACTGGACCACGATCGCGCTCAGCGCGCCGGCGACCCCCGCGTAGAGCGCGCTCAAGCCGAATGCGAGGGCTTTATAGCCGGCAATGCTTATGCCCATGGCACACGCGGCGATCGGGTTCTCCCGGATCGCCAGGAGCGCCCTGCCGGTGCGGCTGTCCACCAGATTGCGCGCCGCCCAGAAGAGGAAGAGGCCGACCGCCAGGGTGAGGAAGTAGAGGTACTGGTCGGCGGAGAGCGGCAGGCCGAATGGCGTGGTAGGCCGAGGAATCGAGACGCCCTGCACGCCGCCGGTCCATTCCGCAAAGAACGAGAGCTTGAGAATCGATGGCGTAGCCACGGCAAGCGCGAAGGTCGCGAGCGCCAGGTAAATGCCTTCCAGCCGCAACGCAGGAAGACCGAACAGGAACCCGGCGGCGAAGCAGGCCAGTCCGGCGATGGGAAGCGTCCACAGATAGCCGATGCCGAACGTGTCGATGGCAATGGCGGCGGCATAGGCACCAAGCGCGAAGAACGCGCCGTGCCCCAGCGAGAACTGGCCGCTGATGCCGGTCAGGAGGTTCAGACCCAGGATGGCGATGGCATAGATCATCGCCTGCGTGAGCTGGAAGACGACGAACCCCTTCAGCAGGAACGGCAGCAAGGCCGCGGCTGCCAGCAGGCAGATGAAGGCGACGGTCGTTGCGCCACGCGTGACGAGGCCAGCTTCGGCCTGCCGGGAGATCGCGAGCCGCGCGCCGTCGACGCTCATCTCACACCCTCAGCACGACCCGGCTGCCGAACAGGCCCGAGGGCCGGACGAGCAGGACCGCGACGATCAAGGTCAGCGCGATCGGCAGCTTTAGTTCCGGTCCGACGACGGGGATGTAGGTGGCGGCGAGGTTCTCCACGACGCCGACGATGAAGCCGCCGAGCACGGCTCCGGCAGGACTCGTCAGCCCGCCGAGCACCGCGCCGGCGAAGCCGTAGAGCAGGACGCTCAGCATCATGTTCGGCTCCAGGAACACCACCGGGGCGATCATGATGCCGGCCACCGCCCCGACCGCCGACGCCATCCCCCAGCCAAGCGCCGTCATCCAGCCGACGCGGATGCCCACGAGCCGCGCGCTCGCCGGGCTGACCGCCGCGGCGCGCATCGCCAGGCCGACACGCGTGAAGCGGAAGAATCCGAAGAGGAGCAGCAGGACGACGAGGATGACGGCGAGCATGCCGGCCTGGTGCGCGCCGATGAGCCCGTCGCCGAACAGCGGCTCCGTTCGGAACGGGCTCGGGAATGGCTTGATGGTGAAGTCCCAGATGAATCCGGCGAGGCTGTTGAAGATCACGAACAGCGCGATGAATACGACGATATGACTAAGCACCGGCGCGTTGCGGATGGGCCTGAAGACGATGCGCTCGATCAGCACGCCGCCGATGAAGGATATGCCGATCGTGAGAAAGAACGCGATCCAGTACGACGTCCCCCACGCCAGCAGCTGCCAGGCGATGAAGGTGGAGAACATCCCCATCTCGCCCTGCGAGAAGTTCAGATGGTGGATGGCCTGGTAGATCATGACGATGGCGAGAGCCATCAGCGCGTAGATGCCGCCCGTGGCGATGCCGGCAAGGATCTGCTGAAGGAAGAGCTCCATGCCCGCGCCTCAGTAGCCGAGATATGACCTGCGCACGCCCTCGTCCTGGCGAATCTCGGCGGACGCGCCGGACCGGACGATTACGCCGGTTTCCAGGAGGTGGGCGTGGTCGGTGATCCTCAGTGCGAGCTCCACGTTCTGCTCCACGATCAGCAGCGTCACCTCCTCTACGCGGCGGATGCGGTCCAGCATCTCGAAGAGCTCGGCGACGACCATCGGCGCCAGCCCGAAGGACGGCTCGTCGAGCAGCATCAGGCGTGGGCGCAGCATCAAGGCGCGGCCGATCGCGAGCATTTGCTGCTCGCCGCCCGACAGCGTGCCAGCCTGCTGGCGCCTGCGCTCCCGCAGGATGGGGAAGTAGCCGTAGACGCGCTCCATGTCTGCTGTCACCTCGCCGCCGGACGCTCGGGTGATGGCGCCGAGCTTGAGGTTCTCCTCCACGCTGAAGGGAGCGAAGGTCCCGCGCCCTTCCGGCACGTGCGCGACCCCGAGCCGGACGATTTCCTCCGTCGCCTTCGTCGCGATGGGCGCGCCGTCGAGCACGATATCGCCGGAGCGCCGCGTCATGCCGCAGAGCGCACGGAGCGTTGTGGTCTTGCCGGCGCCGTTCGCACCGAGCAGCGTCGTCGCCCCGCCTTCCGCAAGGTCGAAATCCAGTCCCCGAAGGACCGTCAGGTCGCCGTAGCCCGCCTCGAGACCGCGGACCTTCAGGAGCACGCTCACGGGGCTCGCTTCCCGAGATAGGCCTCGATCACCCGCGCGTCGTTCTGCACGGTCGCCGGGGGCCCTTCAGCGATCTTCTGCCCGAGATTCATGACGACAACCGTCCCGGAGACCGACATCACCAGGTCCACATGGTGCTCGACCAGGAGGATGCTCGTGCCGCGTTCGTCGCGGATGCGCAGGATCAGTCCGGCGAGCTGCTCGACCTCGTCGTGATCGAGCCCGCCTGCCGGCTCGTCGAGGAGCAGCAGCTGCGGCTGCGTGGCGAGCGCCCGCGCCAGGTCGACCCGCTTTTGCAAGACGAAAGGCAGTCCGCGCACTGGCGTGCGCGCGACAGCGCCAAGTCCGAGGTCGTCGACAAGCTCCCATACGATCTCATCGATCTCCCGCCCGGTGCGCCTCGCACCAGGAAGCCGAAGGGCGTCGCGCAGGAAGCCACCATGAAAGCGGGAATGGGCGCCGATCCGGACGTTGTCGAACACGCTCAGGTTGGCGAATGCGGCGACGTTCTGGAACGTGCGGCCGACCCCGCACCGGGCGATCGCCCGGGCCGGCAGCTCCAGGAGGTCCCTGCCTAGGAAGGAGATGCTGCCCGACGCCGGCGTGTAGAGGCGGCTCAGGCAATTGAAGAGCGTGGTCTTGCCGGCGCCGTTCGGCCCGATAAGGCCGAGTATCTCGCCGCGGCGCATCGAAAAGCTGACGCCGTTCAACGCGAGTGTCCCACCGAACCGGACGACAATATCCCTGAGCGAGAGGAACTGCGCAGCGCCCTTCTCCGCCGCAACCGCCACAGCCATCCCGCTTCTCCTCCAAATGAGGAAGATCGAACATGGGGTTACGGCCAAGTCAATTGCGCGTCGAAGCCGTCGCCCCGGTGGAGCGCCTTCT
>CAZMJQ010000183.1:0-15774 GCA_964566475.1 uncultured Propylenella sp.
AAATGGTGGGCGCGACAGGGATTGAACCTGTGACCCCTACGATGTCAACGTAGTGCTCTCCCGCTGAGCTACGCGCCCATTTCCCGAAGCGTCGCCGTGTGAGCCGCCAGGCGGATATAGCCGCTGCCCTGCGGGCACGCAAGGCGGCGGCAGCCTTTCGACTAAGCCATGCGGCGGCTCGGGATTTCGGCCGGGATTGCCGGTCTCGCCGAGGGCGCCAGCGGCGGCACCACGCCCTTGGCCTCAGGCGGCCATCAGGCGACCGATCTCGCCGACCAGGTCACGCAGGTGGAACGGCTTGGAGAGGATCTTGGCGTCGCGCGGGGCCTGCATATCCGGATTGAGGGCCACGGCCGCGAAGCCGGTGATGAACATGATCTTGATGTCGGGATCGAGCTCGCTCGCCTTGCGCGCCAGCTCGATCCCGTCCATCTCAGGCATGACGATGTCGGTCAGAAGCAGATGGAACGGCTCCTCGCGCAAGCGGTCATAGGCGTCGCGCCCGTTGTTGAACGAGACAACCTCGTAGCCCGCATTCGAGAGCGCCCGCTCCAGAAAGCGGCGCATGTCCTCGTCGTCTTCGGCGAGCAGGATGCGGGCCATCAATTGTCCCCGGGAAGGATGGTCGATCACGTTCATGCCGGACACCATGATACGCCTGCGTAAATATCGGGTAAGCGCGGCGCCCGCAACGTGAGCCCCATGTGCGTATCATGTGGACAGCGCTCGAGCAGCGCGGCAGATTGATAAGAAGTTTCGGAATCGTTGACCATTGAGGAGAAGGCGGTGAGCGTAGCTGCGGGCGAGCCGGGGGAGATCAACCCGCCTGCCGGGGAAATCCATCTCCCCGGCGAGCAGACCGTGCCATTCGTGTTCAACTCGCCCCACAGCGGCCGCTACTACCCGCAGGACTTCCTCGACGCGACCTCGCTCGGTAAGTGCGAGATACGCCGCTCCGAGGACCTGCTGGTCGACCGGCTGTTCGCTCCGGTCGTGCGGCTCGGGGCCCCGCTGATGAGCGCGGTCTATCCGCGCGCCTATCTCGACGTGAACCGCGAGCCCTACGAGCTCGACCCGAAAATGTTCTCCGGCCGACTGCCCTCCTACGCCAACGTGCGGTCGCTGCGCGTGGCAGGCGGGCTCGGCACGATCCCGCGCGTTGTCAGCGATGCGACCAACATCTACCGGCGCCCGCTCACGGTGGAGGAGGGGCTCGCCCGGATCGAGCGCATCTATCGACCCTACCACGACACGCTGCGGCGGCTGCTGGCGCAGACGCACGTCGCCTTCGGGATCGCCATCCTGATCGACTGCCACTCCATGCCGTCGAACATAAAGGGCGGGCCGGCGCGGCTCAGACCCGATTTCGTGCTGGGCGACCGCTTCGGCGCGAGCTGCATGCCTGAGCTGACCGACTGCGCGGCAGCCACGCTGCAGCGCCTCGGCTATACCGTGGTCCGCAACAAGCCCTACGCCGGCGGCTTCATCACCGAGCATTACGGGCGCCCGTCACGCCGCCTGCATGCGCTGCAGATCGAGGTGAACCGCGGCCTCTACATGGACGAGCAGCGGCTCGAACCGCATCGCGGCTTCCAGCGCCTGTCATCGGACCTGCGCGTGCTCGCACAGTCGCTGATGGCGCTAGTCGACGATTCCAGCGTGGCGCTGCGCGAGGCCGCCGAGTAAGGCGGGCGCAAAGAAAATGGGCCGCGTCGCCGCGGCCCAAGTCTAGGGAGGAAACGCCCGATAGGGCATGCGATAGGTAAATACCGCACCGCACAATCTATGCTGCCCTGCACAAAGCGCAAGGTCATTTCCCGACTTTCCCCCGCGACTTTGCGACATGCCTGCCAACCCGTTGATATCACGGAGAAAGAGCTACCTACGCCCCTGGACGAAGGCGTCGAAGGCGACCCAGAACTGGTCGCGATACTGGTTAATCTCCATAAGTATCTCGTGGCGGGCGCCGGGGATCCTCAGATGCGCCGCGGTCTTGACCCGGCGCGAGAACTCCTCGGCCGCGTAGTTGCTCACCACGCTCTCCGAGCCCGCCAGCACCATCAGGACGGGCATGGGCACCTTCTCGGCGAAATCCGGCTCCGCCAGCCTGCAGCAGGCGCGCATGGCGGCGTTGATCCAGCCGATCGTTGCCCCACCCACCCCCAGCGACGGTTCGGCCTGGACCACCGCCAACGTGCGCTGGAAGCGTTCCGCATCGTTGGTCAGCAGGTTGCCGGCAAAGGGCTGCCTCTGGATCAGAGTCGTGCCCCCGCCGGGCGCAAACGCCTCCCCCAGGCCGAAATGCATAAGAAAGCCGGTGATCCGCATGAGCCAGCGCGGTGAGCCATAGGCAAGCCCCAGGAGCGGGGCGGTCAGCACGATGCGGTCGATCTGCGTCCTGAGGCGCTCAGCGGAAAGGAGCGCGATCGTGGCGCCTGTCGAATGCGCCAGGACGTAGTAGGGCGGCGGGCAATCGGGCAGCACCACCTGCTGCATGATCGCGTCGAAGTCGTTCACGTGGTCGGCAAAATCGCGGACATGGCCCTTGCGCAGATTGCCGAGAAGACGCGCGGAGCCGCCCTGCCCGCGCGAGTCGAACGTGGCGACGGCGAACCCGCGACGGCGGAGATCATTGACCGTCTCGAAATACTTTTCGATGAACTCGGTACGGCCGTGCAGCAGCACGATGGTGCCGCGGACAGGCGAGCGGTTCGGGAGCCACCGCGCATAGCGCAGCTCCACCCCGTCATCGGTCGAGACGGTGTCGCACACAGCGCCCTTCGGTATCGGATTGCTGGCGACTTCTACGAGACCGGCCAAGCGGGCACCTCTCTCGGCTCCCGGCCGGTGCCGGAGACATGGTCCGCTGATAGTGCGCGCGGATGGGGCTGGCAAGCAGACATGAAGCGGCCGGCGGTCACTGACCGCCGGCCTTTGCCGGGCGCCGGAGGGGGCGTTAACGGCGCCCGAACTCCCTCACCACCTGGTGTGGCGGACCCGCTGGGCGGACAGGATCTCTCCGTTGCGCGCGCTCACGACCAGGAAGTAGGCGTTGCGATGCTTGCTGGCTCGCACCTGGTAGACGGGGCCGCGCCGGTCCGCGAAGCGGATGTCGTGGTAGCCGTGCCGGCGCAGGATCGAGCGCACCTCCCGCGGGGAGACGCGGCCATGACGCCAGCTCGGGCCGTGGTGGGGGCCGTAACTCCAGCCGGGAGCGCCGTGGCCGAAGTGAAACGTGAAGCCGGTGGCGTTCGCCGGAACCGCGGTGAGCATGGTGGCGGCGACAAGAACGGCTGCGATTGCCTTCTTCGAGATCATGGTTCTTCTCCTCCAAATCGATTGCCACCGAGCCGCGCCCGATGACGATGGAGGGACCCTAGCGAGGACAGCCTGAACCGAGCCGGAAGCCGGCATTCATGCTCGGTTCAGGTGAGGCCGGACGAGCGGCCGCGCTCAGCGAACCGCGGCCCGGCTTGGGGCTTGAACGCAAATCGGCCGCCTCCCATATTTCAACGTGGGTGCCGCAAGGACCCGAAAAATCGGCCACGCTTCGCCAAAAAAGGGGAGCTGTGGGCCGCTAACGCAACTGTCGCTTCGAAGGAGGACACCTATGCGTACGTTTGATCTCAGCCCGCTCTATCGCTCCACGGTCGGCTTCGACCGCCTGTTCAATCTGCTCGACGGGGTATCGAACGGCGATGCTCAGCCGTACCCGCCCTACAACATCGAGCGGACCGGCGAGAACGCCTACCGCGTGACGATGGCGGTCGCCGGATTCTCCGAGAACGACCTGGAGGTCCAGGCAAAGGAGAACGTCCTGACGGTAACGGGCGAGAAGAAGGAAGAGAAGCAGGAGGGCACTACCGAGGTGCTTTACCGTGGCATCGCCGCGCGCGCCTTCGAGCGCCGCTTCCAGCTTGCCGACCATGTCGAGGTGAGAGGCGCGAGCCTGGAGAACGGCCTGCTCCATATCGACCTGGTGAGAGAGATCCCGGAGGCAATGAAGCCCCGCAAGATCTCCATCGGCTCGTCCAAGACGTCCAAGCAGATCGACGCCAAGGCTGCATAAGCAGGCGAGGCTCGGCTTCTGACTCCTTCGCGCGCCCCGGCCCGTCCGGGGCGCTTGCCGTTTCAGCCGAGCGCTTTGAGGAAGGCGTCGACGTCGTCCTCGCGAGTCGTGAACGCGGCGACGAGACGGACGACCACCTCGTCTTCCGCAAGGTCCAGGCCGCTGCCGTCCGGCAGCGCCCAGTCGTGGAACGCCGCACCCGCCCCACGCAGGCGGGCGGCATCATCCCTCTTCAGCACCGCGAAGACCTCGTTGCCGCCGGTCCGCCAGGCCTCGCGGGCGCGCTCTGCCTGAGCAAGACCGGCGCGCAGGCGGTCGGCCATGGCGTTGGAGCGCCGTGCGAGGTCGAGCCACAGCCCGTCGCGCAGATAGGCTTCGAACTGCGCCGCCAGGAAGCGCGACTTCGAGAAGAGCTGCCCCGCGCGCTTGCGCAGGAAGGGCGCGTCGCCTGCCATTGCCGGGTCGAAGAAGACGAGCGCCTCCGCCGCGATACAGCCGTTCTTGGTCGCGCCGAACGACAGCATCTCGACGCCGGCCTTCCACGTCATCTCTGCGGGAGACGCACCGAGATGCGCTAGCGCGTTGGCGAAGCGCGCGCCGTCCATGTGAAGCGGCAGCCCGTTGGCCTTCGCGATCGCGGCGATGCGGCGGATCGCTTCGAGCGGGTAGACCGTGCCGGCCTCGGTCTGCTGCGTGATCGACACGGCCATGGCCCGGCCACCGTGCTCCGAAGGCGGCGTCAGCCCTTTGATCGCGGCTTCGAGCCTCGCCGGGTCGATCTGACCGCCGGCGCCGGGAAGCCCGAGCAGCCTCGCCCCGCCGGTAAGGTATTCCACGCCCCCGCACTCGCCCGTCATCATGTGACAATCGACGTGGCAGAGGATCACGCCGCCGGGCCGGTTGACCGCCGCCATGGCGAGGGCGTTGGCGGCGCCTCCGGTCGCCACGAAGAACACCGCGACGTCACGCTCGAAGATCTCGCTGAACCGCGCCGCGACCGCCTTGTCGATGCGGCTTCCGCCGTAGGCCTCGCCGGACGTCGCCGCCTCGGCGGCGATCGCGTCCAGGATCTCGGGCGCGGCGCCGGCCCAGTTGTCGCTTGCAAACAGCATTGGGCCCTAATGCCGGTTCGCCGGCACGAGGGCAAGGGCGGCGCGATGCCAGTGTCAGGCGGCGATGCGTCGCACGATCAGCCGGTCGAGCGACAGCCCGCCCGGCCCGAGCGCGATCAGGGCGAGTGCCATCGCCGCCCATGGAAGATGATAGGTGAGCCACCCGCCCGGCACGACGAGCTGGATGACGATCGTCATCGCCAAAATACCGAACGCGGCAAAGCGCGTGGCAAGGCCGAGCACGAGAAGGACCGGGAGCACGATCTCCGCAGACGCGGTGGCGAAAGCCGTCAGGCCCGGCAGCGGGAAGCCGAGCTCCGCGCCGAAAACGTGCAGCTTGAACTCCTCCTGAAACAGGTACAGCGCGCCGGGCGAAATCGACAGGCCGTCCCACTTCGTCAAGCCGGAGCGGAAGAAGGGAATGGCGAGAGCAACCCGCAGGAACGGCGGCGCCAGGATCGCTCCGGTCCATGCCAGCCGGTCGAGGACCACGCCGAGAAGGCGGGTTGGCCCCGCCGCAGAGGCGGCCGCTCTACTCTCCATCGTCGTCATGGCGCAGCGTCCTCTGTCGAAGCGTCGAGGTCGTAGCCTGAGAAGGCTCCAGCGGAGATGAGGCCGGCGAGGTTCGCCGACAGATCGAAATCATCTGCCGCCTCAAGCCCGGCACTGGCGGCCTCGGCTAGCGGCATACCTGCGGCGAGGGCATGGATGAAGGCGGCGGCGCCGGATGGAGCCTCATGCACGATCACGTGCGCCGCCGGCCTGACGACGAGGCAGTCCTCACCGCCAGAGGCCAGGTCGACCGGGCCCGGCACGCCGCCTTCGACGTTCATCCGCCAGATGGTGAGCGCCGGATACCGCGAAGTGACGAGGCGAAGCGATGGATGCAGGCGGAGCCGAACCTCCGATAGCCGCGCTTCAGGAATCGCCGCGAGCGCGGCCGGCGGCAGCGGCGCGGCGTCGTCTGCATGAAACGCCTCCTTCCACGCCCATTCGATGCGCGCCACGTCCGCTAGATAGGGGACGCTCGCGGCGGGCGGGAAGGTGGCGATGAAGGCGGGAAGACCCGCGCCGTATTCCAGCATCATCGGGGAGCGGGGCGGATCGGCAACCACGTAGGCCCGTGCCATCGCGACGAAGAATTCCTCGCCGACGATGCGGCACGACGCGGGGTAGGTCACCTTCATCGACTCCGTCAGGCCGGCGACGACGTTGTTGCGGTAGACTGCGAAGCGGCGGGCGCTCGGCCGGCCGTCCGGACCGACGAGGCCCGACGGCACTTCGAGCGCCGCGTCGAGCACGGCGGCAGCGAAGCCGCGCTGCCGCTCAGCCAGTTGCCGCACGGCGCGTCTCCCCTGTCTGCGCACCGCGGAGCACGGCCTCGGCGCGCCCCGCTTCCGCCTGCAGGGTCGGCCAGTCCGGCACGTCGGCATCCCATTCCACCAGGGTGGGCACCGGACCAAGAAGACCTATCGTGTGACGGAAGAGCCCCCAGACGATCTCGTCAACCTCGCGGTCGTGCGTGTCGATGAGAAGCGGCCGCCCCGCCTCGTCGATCTCTGGCGCGTGCCCGCCGAGGTGGATCTCCCGCACATGCTTCAGCGGGTAGGCCTCGATGTAGGCGACCGGGTCCCATTCCTGGTTGGTGGAGGAGACATAGACGTTGTTCACATCGAAGAGCAGGCCGCAGCCGGTGCGCCTCGCGACCTCGGCGATAAAGTCGATCTCCGACCAGGTGCTTTCCTCGAAGGTGAGGTAGGTCGACGGGTTCTCCAGCAGCATCTGCCGGCCGACCGTCTGCTGCACCTCGTCGATATGCTCCGACACGCGCGCCAGGGTCTCCCCGGTGTAGGGGACCGGCAGGAGGTCGTTGAGGAATGTCGTGTCGTGCGTCGACCAGGCGAGGTGCTCGGAGAAAAGTCCCGGCTCGTATCGCTCGTTGAGATGCTTCAGGCGCAGGAGATGGCCTTCGTCGAGCGGCCGGTCGGCTCCGATCGAGAGCCCCACACCGTGCAGGGACAGCGGGTAGCGCTCGCGGAGAGCCGTGAGGTGGCGGTGGGGCGGCCCCCCGGCGCCCATGTAGTTCTCCGCGTGCACCTCGAAGAACCCGATGTCGGGCGAGCCTTCGAGAATATCGCGATAGTGCTGCGGCTTCAGGCCTACCCCGGCGCGTGACGGAATCGGCGTCTTGGCCATAATCGTCTCCATCTTCCCTTGGCGGCGCACCGCGACAACGCGCGTCAGGCGTACGGGTCCATGCCTTCGACCGGCTGCAGGTCGTCAAGCGGGGCGTCCGCGGGGAGGTCGCGGGCGAGGCCCTCGTACTCGCCGTCAGGAAACGCGGCGCCCATGCGCCCGCCCGGAAGCTCCATGGTCTCGCAGGTGCCGGCGGGCACCAGCTTCCATGCATTGCCCTGGTAGTCGACGGTGGAGGTCCCGGCACAGGTCGTTCCCGGCCCTGCCGCGCAGTCGTTCTCGCCGGCGAGCGCCACGCCGTAGCACTTCACCTGCTCCTGTGCCGCCGCCGGAGCGCTGACGGTGCCCAGCGCGGTCGCGACGGCGACGGCGAGGATGGCATTCGATGCGTGCTTGCTCATGATCGATGATTCCTCATTCCTACTGGATTGGATGGCGGCCGGCCCGCGAGCCGGCCGCTCGATTTGAACCACGTCGGTCAGCTGTCCATCGGCTCCAGGCTGCCTTGGTGCCCGTCGACGACCATGTCCGTGCACGTCCCCTTCGGCACTTCCTTGAAGTCCGTGCCGGCGAAGTCGGCCGTCGAATGCCCGGCGCAGGAATGGCCGGCGGCCGCGCAGTCGTTCTCGCCTGCCATGGAGATGCCGTAGCACTTCTCCATCTCCTGCGCGGAAGCCGGCGCAGTGAACGCGACGCTGCCGAGCGCCGTCGCCATCGCGCCGGCCAGGGCCACTGCGGTAAACTCTCGTGCTTTCATTCTTACCCTCCGATTGGACGGGGACTGGATGATCCCGTTTCGAACGCGGCGGATGGTGCCGCATGAGCCCGGACAACAGAAGTTACGTGTGCGCGAGAGCCGTCGCGCAATCGCTCAACCGGCCGTGAGAGTGGGGTGAACGACCCGCCCGCCGGCGCTTGGGGGGCGACATGATGCCGGGCGGGCGGGCTTAAGCCGGTGCCAGTTGCTTCCGGCCTGCCCGGCATTAGGCCGTCACGCGCCGCTAAAGGGAAATCAAACGCTGGTGAAGATGGCCGGCGGCCCGGACAGTTCGGCGGCGGTCGACCCGCCCCCCGCGATGGACACTTTGCAGCGTCGGCACTACATTGTGCGGGTCGGTCTCTGGCGTGGAACGCTTCTTATTCGGTCGGCTTGGCTCCCCGGTACTGAAGCAACTCTCCTCAGACCTCGTCCCCGGGCAAAGCCCGGGCAGGTTCATGTTGTCCGGGGGTCACTATGCCTACAGGAACGGTCAAGTGGTTCAACGTGCGCAAGGGTTACGGATTTATCGCTCCCGATGATGGCGGCAAAGATGTGTTCGTACACATCAGCGCCGTGGAGCGCGCTGGCATGAACGACCTGCGCGAGGGTCAGAAAATCTCCTTCGAGGAGCAGTCGGACGAGCGCAGCGGCAAGACATCGGCAGGCAACTTGAAGCCTGCCGGGTAAGCGGACCGCCCCCGGGGCTCGTGCGCTGGGCCAGCCCGGGACTTGCCGGCCAGCGCTTTTCTTGTCATTGTCGAAGGGACAGTGTTACTGTCCTTTTGCCACCGGCCGCGCTGACGAACTGGCCGCTTTCAACTAAGGTGGCGGAAAGCGGTATGCAGCGGTGGCACACCGGTTGCAGTGTGGCCGGTTGCACAGTGGCGGGCGCCGGTCGATTTAACTGAGAAGCCGGTCTGGATCGATCCACGCCGCACCGGGAGGCGCGACGCAGCGAAAGTGCGCCGGGCGACGGGGGCGAAAAGGTCCGGGCAGCCGAGGCGAGGAAGCCATGATGAAGCGAGTGACGGCACAGAAGGCGCGGCAGTTGCGGGCGGCGGAAGCGCGCGCCGCATACGAGCGCGCCGGGCGGATCCGGCCCGGCGCCGCGCCGGCTCGTCTGCCTGGCCTGTCAGATCCCAGGCTGGAACACGATTCCTGCGGCGTGGGCTTCATTGCCGACCTGAAGGGCGGCCATTCGCACGAGATCGTGCAGAAGGGCCTCCAGATCGTGGAGAACCTCACGCATCGCGGCGCGGTGGGCTCCGATCCTCTCGTCGGCGACGGCGCGGGAATCCTCGTGCAGGTGCCGCACGACTTCTTCAGGGGCGAGTGCGCCGAACTCGGCTTCGATCTGCCGGAGCGCGGCGAATACGGCGTCGGCTATTTCTTCATGCCGCGCGACGAGGACGCGCGCGCGCATTACGAGAGGATCGTGGAGCGCGTGGTCGTGGTGGAGGGCCAGACCCTGCTCGGCTGGCGCACCGTGCCCACCGACAATTCGAGCCTCTCCAGGAGCGATGAGATACGCGCCAGCGAGCCGTTCCACCGCCAGGTGTTCGTCGGCCGCGGCGAGACGACGGAGCCCGGCGACGCCTTCGAGCGGCGGCTCTACATCCTGCGCAAGGCGATCTCGGGCGTCGTGCACGAGGAGACCAAGGGCGAGGACCGCGGCTTTTACATTGTTTCAATGTCTTCGCGGACGGTCGTCTACAAGGGCATGTTCCTCGCCTACCAGCTCGGCGCGTACTATCCGGACCTGCACGACAAGCGCTTCGCCTCGCAGATGGCGCTGGTGCACCAGCGCTTCTCTACCAATACGTTCCCGTCGTGGAAGCTGGCGCACCCCTACCGGATGGTGGCGCATAACGGCGAGATCAACACGCTGCGCGGCAACGTGAACTGGATGGCAGCGCGGCAGGCTTCCGTCTCCTCGCCGCTCTACGGCGACGAGATCGAGAAGCTGTGGCCAATCTCCTACGAAGGCCAGTCCGACACGGCGTGCTTCGATAACGCGCTCGAGTTCCTCACCCTGGGCGGCTATGAGCTGGCGCACGCGGCGATGATGCTGATCCCCGAGGCATGGGCGGGCAACACGCTCATGGACGAGGACCGGCACGCCTTCTACGAATACTACGCCTCGCTGATGGAGCCGTGGGACGGCCCGGCGGCGATCGCCTTCACCGACGGGCGGCAGATCGGGGCGACGCTCGACCGCAACGGGCTCAGGCCGGCGCGCTACATCGTCACGGATGACGGGCTCGTGGTCATGGCGTCGGAGGTCGGCGTGCTGCCGATCCCGGAAGAGAAGATCGTCGCGAAGTGGCGGCTGCAGCCGGGCATGATGCTCCTCATCGATCTTGAAGAGGGCCGCATCATCGCCGACGCCGAGCTGAAGCCGCGGCTCGCTTCCGCGCATCCCTACCGGCAATGGCTCGCCCGCACGCAGATCGTGCTGGAGGACCTACCCTCCGTGCCGTCGCGCGCCGCAATGACGAACGCTGCGCTGCTCGATCGGCAACAGGCCTTCGGCTACTCGCAGGAAGACCTGAAGATGCTGATGGCGCCGATGGCCACGACCGGCCAGGAGGCGATCGGCTCCATGGGCACGGATACGCCGGTGGCCGTCCTGTCGCGCAAGCCGAAGCTGCTCTACAGTTACTTCAAGCAGAACTTCGCACAGGTCACGAACCCGGCGATCGATCCGATCCGCGAGGAATCGGTCATGAGCCTGGTCTCGTTCATCGGGCCGCGGCCGAACCTGTTCGATGCCCAGGGCGCCTCGGAGCGCAAGCGGCTCGAAGTGCGCCAGCCGATCCTCGCCAACAACGACCTGGAGAAAATCCGGACGATCGGCGAGATCGCGGACAACCATTTCCAGACCAAGACGCTAGACATCACCTTCGCGGTGGAGAGCGGCGCGGAGGGCATGGAGGCCGCCGTCTCGCGGCTCTGCGAGCACGCGGAGCGCGCCGTTCTGCACGGCTACAACATTATTATCCTGTCGGACAGGCTGATGGGCGCCGGACGCATCGCGATTCCCGCGCTGCTCGGAACCGCGGCGGTCCATCATCACCTCATCCGCAAGGGGCTGAGGACGTCGGTCGGCCTGGTGGTGGAGACCGGCGAGGCGCGCGAGGTGCATCATTTCTGCGTCCTCGCCGGGTATGGCGCCGAGGCGATCAACCCCTACCTCGCCTTCGAGACGCTCGCCAAGATGCACGAGCAGGACGCGTTCCCCGACGTCGTCGACGCCGACGAGGTCGTCTATCGCTACATCAAGTCGATCGGCAAAGGCATCCTGAAGGTCATGTCCAAGATGGGCATCTCGACCTACCAGTCCTATTGCGGCGCGCAGATCTTCGATTCCGTCGGCTTGTCCTCGAAATTCGTCCACCGCTTCTTCTTCGGCACCTCGACGACGATCGAGGGCATCGGGCTGGCAGAGATCGCCGAGGAGACGATGCGCCGGCACGCCGCCGCCTTCGGCGACGACCCGGTGCTCAAAATTGGCCTGGAGGTCGGCGGCGAGTATGCCTACCGGCTGCGCGGCGAGGAGCACGTCTGGACGCCCGATGCGGTCGCGCTTCTGCAGCACGCGGCGCGCGGCAAGGGAACGGACGCCTACGAGAAGTTCGCCGCGCTCGCCAACGGCGAAGCGCAGAGGGGTCATTCGATCCGCGGCCTCTTCCGCATCAAGAGCGCCGAGGAGCTCGGACGCAAGCCGGTGCCGATCGAGGAGGTTGAGCCGGCGGCGGAGATCGTCAAGCGCTTCTCCACCGGCGCCATGAGCTACGGCTCCATCTCGCGCGAGGCCCACGAGACGCTGGCGATCGCCATGAACCGCATCGGCGGCCGGTCGAACACCGGCGAGGGAGGCGAGGAGCCGGAGCGGTTCAGGCCGTTACCGAACGGCGATTCCAAGCGCTCCGCCATCAAGCAGGTGGCGTCGGGCCGCTTCGGCGTGACGACGGAGTACCTCGTCAACTCAGACATGATGCAGATCAAGATCGCGCAGGGCGCCAAGCCCGGCGAAGGCGGACAGCTGCCCGGCCACAAAGTCGACGCGGTCATCGCCAAGGTCCGGCACTCGACACCGGGCGTCGGGCTGATCTCGCCGCCGCCGCATCACGACATCTATTCTATCGAGGACATCGCACAGCTCATCTTCGACCTGAAGAACGTGAACCCGCACGCTTGGGTTTCGGTGAAGCTGGTCTCAGAGGTGGGCGTCGGGACGGTCGCGGCGGGCGTCGCCAAGGCGCGCTCGGACCATATCACGATCGCCGGCTATGACGGCGGCACCGGCGCAAGCCCCCTCACCTCCATCAAGCATGCCGGCACGCCCTGGGAGATGGGTCTCGCCGAGACGCAGCAAGTCCTGGTGGAGCAGGGATTGCGCTCGCGCATCTCCCTGCAGGTCGACGGCGGCCTGAAGACCGGGCGCGACATCGTGATCGGTGGGCTCCTCGGCGCGGACGAGTTCGGCCTCGCAACCGCGCCGCTGATCGCCATCGGCTGCATCATGATGCGCAAGTGCCATCTCAACACCTGCCCGGTCGGCATCGCGACACAGGACCCGGTGCTCAGGAAGCGCTTCGTCGGTGCGCCGGAGCATGCGGTCAACTATCTCTTCCTCGTGGCGGAAGAGGCACGCAAGCTGATGGCTTCGATGGGGATCACGCGGTTCGAGCATCTGATCGGCGAGACGGGCTGGCTGGATGCGCAGCCGCTCGTCGATCACTGGAAGGCGCGTGGGCTTGATTTTTCACGGGTCTTCTACAAGCCGGACGCGCCGAACGAGGAGATGCATCGCACCAAGGCGCAAATCCATCCGATCGACGATATCCTTGACCGGCGGCTTATCGCGGAGGCCATGCCGGCGCTGGAGCGCGGCGAGCCGGTCATCATCGAATCGCCGATCCGCAACGTCGACCGCGCGACCGGGACGATGCTCTCCGGCGAGGTGGCGCGGCGCTACGGTCATGAGGGCCTGCGGGAGGATACGATCTCCATTCGCCTGACGGGCACGGCCGGCCAGTCCTTCGGCGCGTTCCTGGCGGCCGGCGTGAGCCTCGACCTGATTGGCGACGCCAACGACTACGTTGGCAAAGGCCTGTCCGGCGGTCGCATCGTCGTTCGCCCGCCGCAGAACGGCGGCTTCAAGCCGGAGGAAAGCATCATCGTCGGCAACACAGTGCTTTACGGCGCAATCGAGGGCGAGTGCTACTTCGCCGGCATCGCCGGCGAGCGTTTCGCGGTGCGGAACTCCGGCGCCATCGCGGTGGTGGAGGGCGTCGGCGACCACGGCTGCGAATACATGACCGGCGGCATCGCCGTCGTCATCGGCAAGACGGGCCGCAACTTCGCCGCCGGCATGTCGGGCGGCATCGCCTATGTGCTCGACGAGGACGGCGCGTTCGCGCGGCGCTGCAACCTCGCCATGGTGGAGCTGGAGCCGGTACCGGAGGAGGACGACCTCCTGGAGAAGCTGCACCACCATGGCGGCGATATCGAATGCCACGGCCGGGTCGACGTGACGTCCGATATGACGAGCCACGACGAGGAGCGGCTGATCAAGCTCATCCAGAACCACCTGCACTATACCGGCTCGGCTCGGGCGCGGCATATCCTCGACAACTGGGAGTCGTTCCGCCCGAAGTTCGTGAAGGTCATGCCGGTGGAGTACCGCCGCGCGCTGCGCGAGATGGAAGAACAGCGCATGGGCGCACAGATGGCGGCGGAGTAATAGTGAGGGAGCAAGATGGATCACCCCCGCATTTCGCAGAACCCCAAAGTGATGGCCGGTAAGCCCGTCATCAGGGGGACGCGCATTCCCGTCGACATGATCTTGCGCGCTCTCGGGTCCGGCTGGACAGTCGAGAAGCTGCTTGCAGAATATCCTCACCTGACCCGCGAGGACGTTCTTGCAGCCCAGACTTTCGCAGCCGATACGTTGACCAACCTGAGAGTCGCGGCGGCTGAGTGAGTGCGCTTCCTCGTCGACGAGTGCATCAGCCGAACGATCGCGGAGCGGCTTCGCGCAAGCGGACACGACGTCGTATGGATCGCCGATTGTCACTCCGGCGAGACGGATCGGGGCGTCCTGAAGCAATCGAGGGACGATTCCCGCATTGTTCTGACGGCGGACTGGGACTTTGGCGAACTCGTGATCCGGTTCGAGGAGTCGGCGCTGGGTATCGTCATCATCGCCATCTCGCAGTTCACGGGCGACCTCGATGCCTTCGCTGACAGACTCGCCGGCGAATTGACAGTGTTGGGCGAAGAGCTGATTGGAAGGCTTACAATTGTGGAAGCAGGGCGCATACGGCAGCGTCCTCTTGCCGGTTCAGACCACTCCGAAACGTGATCGGTGAAGGGGCAATGGGTAAAGTCACAGGTTTCCTCGAGATCGACCGCAACGACCGGCGCTACGAGCCGGCGTCCGATCGCGTGCGCCATTTCCGCGAGTTCGTCCTGCCGCTCAGCGAGGACGCGACGAAGAACCAGGCCGCGCGCTGCATGGATTGCGGCATCCCGTTCTGTCACACCGGCTGCCCGGTCAACAACCAGATCCCGGACTGGAACGACCTCGTCTATGCGGGCGACTGGCGCTCGGCGCTCGCCAACCTGCACTCGACCAACAATTTCCCTGAGGTCACGGGGCGGGTCTGTCCGGCGCCGTGCGAGGAGGCCTGCACGCTCAACCTCATCTCGCAGCCGGTCACGATCAAGACGATCGAGGCGGCCATCGCCGACCGCGGCTTCAAGGAGGGCTGGGTCGCGCCGGAAGCCCCCACCACGAAGACCGGCAAGCGCGTCGCCGTGATCGGATCCGGTCCCGCCGGCATGGCCTGCGCGCAGCAGCTGGCGCGCGCCGGGCACGACGTGCACCTCTACGAGAAGTTCGCCAAGGCGGGTGGCCTGCTCCGCTACGGCATCCCTGACTTCAAGATGGAGAAGGCGATCATCGACCGGCGCGTGGCGCAGATGGAAGCCGAGGGCGTGACCTTCCACTACAATGCCCATGTGGGCGTGAACGTGCCGGCGGGGCAGCTCGTCGACGAGCATGACGCGGTGGTGCTGACAGGGGGCGCGGAGAAGCCGCGCGACCTGCCGATCGAGGGCCGCGACCTGCGCGGCATCCACTTCGCGATGGACTACCTGCCGCAGCAGAACCGCCGTGTCTCACGCGAGCCGCAGGCAAACGCCGACCCGATCCTCGCCGACGGCAAGTACGTCGTGGTGATCGGCGGCGGCGACACCGGCTCCGACTGCATCGGCACGGCGTTCCGCCAGGGCGCGGTGACCGTGACGCAGCTGGAGATCATGCCGATGCCGCCGGCCCGCGAGGACAAGCTGCTCACCTGGCCCTACTGGCCGCTGAAGCTCAGGACCTCGTCGAGCCAGGAGGAGGGCGCGGAGCGCGAGTTCTCGGTGCTGACGACGAAGTTCTCCGGCCGCGACGGACGGGTAAAGCGCCTGCACTGCGCGCGCGCCGACGAGCATGTCAAGCCGATGCCGGGCACCGAGTTCGAGCTGAAAGCCGATCTCGTGCTGCTCGCCATGGGCTTCGTCTCGCCCGTCCACGAGGGCATGATCGAGGAGCTGGGGCTGGAGCTCAACGAGCGCGGCAA
>CAZMJQ010000184.1:0-10780 GCA_964566475.1 uncultured Propylenella sp.
CTCGCTCGACGATCCGTCGATCGCGAAGCCGGTGATCCAGTACGGCATCGAGGCACGCGTCCCCTGGCTCGGCGAGCTCGACGCGCTGCCGGGCGAGATCACCGAGGCGCCCGGCTCGGAGGAGCGGGCCGCCCACATCAAGCGCACCAACCACCAGCATCCGGACCACGACACGGACCGATGGCCTGAGGAGGGGAGATCGTGACCTTGGCCGGCCGAGCCCATTTGTCCCCGGCGCGACATGTAGCGTTGAGCGGCGCCGCGCGCGCCAAAGCCCTCTACCAGGGGGAGAGGGTGTCGCCGAAGGCGACGGGCCTCCGCCGCGCCGAAGCGGCTCCTGCCGCGCAGGCGGGTGAGGGGGTACGGCGTTTCGTTCTGAACCGCAGTCGTTCGACACCCGCCGCCAGCCTCCCCCAGACAACCGGCGCCGAACACCCTCACCCGGCTGCTCCGCAGCCACCCTCTCCCTCAGGGAGAGGGCTGGGATCCGCGCAGCCCGAAACCTCCCACATCCGACTCGCCTGGCCCCCCAGGAGGGCGCAACGATGACCAAGGAACGCCTCTACCTCTTCGACACGACTCTTAGGGACGGCCAGCAGACGCCCGGCATCGACTTCTCGGTGGAGGACAAGATCCTCGTCGCGGAGATGCTCGACGGGCTCGGCATCGACTACGTCGAGGGCGGCTATCCCGGCGCCAATCCGACGGACACGGAGTTCTTCTCCAGGAAGCGCACGCGCCGCGCCCAGTTCACCGCCTTCGGCATGGTCAAGCGCGCCGGGCGCTCCGTCTCCAACGATCCCGGCGTGCAGGACCTCCTCGACGCCAGCGCCGACGCCATCTGCTTCGTCGCGAAGAGCTGGGACTTCCACGTCAAGACGGCGCTCGGCTGCACCAACGAGGAGAACCTGGAGTCCATCCGTCAGTCCGTCGCCGCCGCTGTCGCCGCCGGGCGCGAGACCATGCTCGACTGCGAGCACTTCTTCGACGGCTACAAGGCGAACCGCGACTACGCCCTCGCCTGCGTCGAGGCGGTGCTGAAATCCGGCGGGCGCTGGGCGGTGCTCTGCGACACCAACGGCGGCACGCTGCCCGACGAGGTGGCGGCGATCGTCGCCGACGTGTGCGCCCGCTTCGGCGGCGAACGGATCGGCATCCACACCCACAACGACACCGGCCACGCCGTCGCCAACTCCTTCGCCGCCGTCGCGGCCGGGGCTCGGCAGATCCAGGGCGCGCTGAACGGCACGGGCGAGCGCTGCGGCAATGCCGACCTCGTCACGATCATCCCGACGCTGCTCCTGAAGCCCGCCTATGCGGAGCGCTTCGAGACCGGCGTCTCGCTCGATTCGCTGAAGAGCCTCACGCACGTCTCGCACACCTTCGACGAGATCCTGAACCGCGCGCCGAACCGGCAGGCGCCCTATGTCGGCTCCTCCGCCTTCGCCACGAAGGCCGGCATCCACGCCTCCGCCATCCTCAAGGCGCCGGAGACCTACGAGCACGTCGCTCCGGAGTCGGTCGGCAACCGCCGGCGGATGCTCGTCTCCGACCAGGCGGGCAAGTCGAACCTCGTCTCGGAGCTGGAGCGCTTCGGGCTTGCCGTCGACCGCGGCGACCGGCGCCTCGACGGTCTGCTCGCCGAGATCAAACAGCGCGAGGCCCAAGGCTACGCCTACGAGGGCGCCGACGCCTCGCTCGAGCTTCTGGCGCGGCGCCGCCTCGACAAGATGCCCGTGTTCTTCAAGGTCGAGGGCTTTCGCGTGAACGTGGAGCGTCGCTTCGACGCCAGGGGCAAGCTGAAGACCGTCGCGGAGGCCGTGGTGAAGGTCGACGTCAACGGCGACAAGCGCATGTCGGTGGCCGAAGGCAACGGCCCCGTCAACGCCCTCGACCTGGCGCTGCGCAAGGACCTCGGCGAGCTCAATCCCTGGATCGGCGACCTGGAGCTGGTGGACTACAAGGTGCGCATCCTGAACGGCGGCACGGAGGCGACCACGCGCGTCCTCATCGAGAGCCGCGACGGGGAGGGGAGCCGCTGGCTCACTGTCGGCGTCTCGTCCAACATCATCGACGCCTCGTTCGAGGCGCTGCTCGATTCGGTGAACTACAAGCTGGTGAAGGCCTCCGCCGGCCCGATGCGTTCGGCGGCCGAGTAGGCGCCTCTCAGTCTGCCCGAAGGAGACTCTCCACCGAGATGTCCTCGTCGATATCGGGCCAGTGGATGCCATGTCCCTGCCCAATGAACCGCCAGTTCTTCCGCTGCCCTTCGGTAGCCTCCATCAGCCTTGGAAACCACGCTAGCGGAGCCGAGAGCTCACGCCCGTCCGCGAGGGCGACGACAAGGCTGTCGTCGGTCACCGTTACATCGATGGCGGTCGGGTCAAACTTGACTGCGGAAGTGGGCATGCCACGCCTCCAGGAACTGCGGGCGATGCTCCGCGACGAGCGCCCGCAGTCGATTGAGTTCATGGGAGCGGAAACCGTGTGATTCCGCAAGTGCGACCGGCTCAAGCCAGAACTTGGCGACGTTCTCGGCCTGCTCCGCATGGATGTGCGGCGGTTCGGAACCCTCAAGGCTGTAGAAGAAGAAGCGGAATCCCGCAATCCTGAGGGCGGTCGGCATCTCGTCACCCCGCCTCCGCGCCGCGTTGCCTACATCCGGCTGAGCGGTTCGGCCGCGGCGGTCTTCTCCAGCTCCGCCTGCGGTCGCGCGGCCGCGGCGCGCTGCAGCATCGGCACGATGTCCTCCGCCCGTTCCGTTACCAGGCACGACACCTCGAACTCGCGGCGGATGAACTGCTCGCGCCGCATCTGCTCGAGCAGCCGGATGAAGGCGTCCCAGAAGCCATCGATGTTGGCGAGCAGCACCGGCTTCTCGTGCCGGCCGAGCTGCGCCCAGGTTATCTGCTCGACCAGCTCCTCCAGCGTGCCGACGCCGCCCGGCAGCGCCACGAACGCGTCGGCGCGCTCGAACATCAGCATCTTGCGCTCGTGCATGTCCTCGGTGACGACCGTCTCGGTGATGTCGTGCATCAGCTGCTCGCGCTCCTCCAGGAAGCGCGGGATGATCCCCGTGACTTCCCCGCCCGCGTCGAGCGCGGAACGCGCCAGCAGGCCCATGAGCCCGATGGAGCCGCCGCCATAGACGAGCCGCACGCCCGCCTCCGCCATGGAGCGCCCGAGGATCTCGGCCGCTTCGGCATGCGCGGGGTTGGTCCCGAGGCCCGAGCCGCAATAGACGCAGATGCTGCGAAGAACGCCCATAACCGCAAAGCCATGGCATTGAGCCGAGGCCTAATCAAGCGCTGCGGAACAGGTGGATAGGCAATGTCGGTCAAGTTGGTAAAACGGCCTTGAGACCGGCGAGGGGAGGGATCATGGGGCGCGTCAGGCTTTCCATCGCAACGACCGACTACGACCACTTCCGCGACTTCCGGCTCGGCTTCGTCAAGGCGGAGGGCATCGACCACACGTGGCTGACGCTCGGCCACCACGAGATATTCGCGCGCTTCACCGCCAACCGCGAATGGGACGTCTCGGAGCTCTCCTTTGCAAAGTTCGCCGCGCAAGTAACCCGCGACAATGCCGACATCGTCGGTCTGCCGGTGCCGTGCTCGCGCCTCTTCCGCTTCAGCTCGTTCTACGTGAACCGCAACAGCGGCATCGAGAGCATCGAGGACCTGAAGGGCAAGACCGTCGGCTCGCCGGAATGGGCGCACTCGGCCGCCGTCTACATGCGCGGCTGGATGCACAACGACATGGGCGTGAAGCTTCAGGACGTGCGCTGGGTGCAGGCCGGCGCCAACGAGGCGGGCCGCGTGGAGAAGGTGGAGCTCAGCCTGCCCGACGGCGTGGAGCTCACCCGCATCCCCGACAAGTCGCTGAGCGAGATGCTGGTCACCGGCGAGCTCGACTGCGCTATCATCGCCCGCCCGCCGCAATGCTTCCTCGACGACCACCCGGACGTGGTGCGCCTCTTCCCGGACTATCTCGCGATGGAGGAGGACTATTACGCGAAGACCCGCGTCTGGCCGATCATGCACATCATCGCCATCCGGACGCATGTGCTCGACGCGAATCCATGGGTGGCGCGGAACCTCTACAACGCCTTCCTGGAATCGAAGCGGCGCAGCGTGGAGCGGCTGCTCGACCCCGCAGTCTCGCGCTACCCGCTCGCCTGGCTCCCGACCTATGCGCGAAAGATGCGCGACCTGTTCGACGGCGACCCCTTCCCGTTCGGCATCGAGGAGAACCGTCCCACCTGGGAGCAGCTCCTCCTCTACGCGCACCAGCAGGGCATCGCCCACCGCCACGCGACGCCGGAGGAGATTTTCCCCAAGGGCATCATGACCGCGGTGAAGGTGTGAGTTGTGAAGCACCCCATTCTCGGCGTCACTCTCTGCCGAGCGGAGCGAGAGCCGAGAACCCAGGGGGTCTGTATGCGGCCTGTCGACTCTCCGACCGCCCCGTCCTCAAAAAGCCAGCGAATTCGCCGGGCGCGGCCCTGGGTCCTCGGGTCTCGCTCCGCTCGCCCGAGGATGACGGTGGAGGAATAGCGGCCTCTCAAGTGCGCCGCCTCATCCGCCGGCCTATCTGTAGGTGTCCAGCCGGTCCACGCGCCTCAACTCCGGAAAGAGCCGCCACCACAGCCCCGCCACGCCGAGTGTCACGAGGCCGCCGAAGAGCACCGCCGGAACCGTCCCGATCGCCGCCGCCATTACGCCGGCGCGGAAGTCGCCGAGCTCGTTCGACGCCACGATCGACACGGAGTTGACCGCGCTCACGCGCCCCCGCATCGCGTCGGGCGTGGCGATCTGTGTCAGCGTCTGCCTGACGTAGACGCTCACCATGTCGGCCGCGCCGTAGACCGCCAGCGCCGCGATCGACAGCCAGAACGCCGTGGAGAGGCTGAACACGACGATCGACACGCCGAACAGCGCAAGCGACGCGAAGAGCACCGGCCCCATCCGCCCCGGCGAGGGGATCTGTGCGAGGACGAGCCCGACCCCGATCGCCCCCACCGCCGGCATGGCGCGCATGACGCCGAGCCCTCCCGCGCCCACGTGGAGAACATCGCTCGCGAAGACCGGGAGCATGCCCATCACTCCGCCGAACAGCACGGCGACGAGGTCGATCGAAATCGCGCCGAGCACGATCTTCTTCCGCCGGATGAAGCTCAGTCCCTGAAAGATCGTATTGAGCCCGGTGCTCTCCGGCGCCCGTATGGTGAGCGGCACGGAGATCGCCGCCGCGGAGATCGCCGCCAGGACGAACGCCGCCAGGATCACGAGATAGACGAGATCGCCGATTGCCGCGATGAGCAGTCCTCCGGCCGCGGGCCCGACGAGCTGGCCGACCTTGCTGACGGAGGAGGAATACGCCACCGCGTTGGGAAAGAGCTGCGGCGCGACGATGTTCGGCAGGATCGCCTGGCTGGCCGGCTGAAAGAAGCCGCGCGCCGCCCCATGCAGGACGAGGATCGCGAAGATCGGCCAGACCGCCGCCGCATCTGAGGCCGTGATCCAGAGAAGCACCCCTGCAACAAGAGTGTGCGCCGCGTTGCACGAGACCAGGATGATGCGGCGGTCGAAGAGATCGGAAGCGTAGCCCGCGATCAGGAACAGCACGAGCACCGGCGCGAACTGCGCGATTCCCACCACGCCCAGATCGAATGGGTTCCCCGTCATCTGGTAGACGTGCCAGCCCACCGCGACCGTCAGCGCCTGCGTGCCGAGGATGTTGAAGAAGCGGGTGGCGACGAACAGCAGGAAGCTGCGGTTGGCTGTGAGCGGCCCGGCGCCTCCACCGCCGCTCCCGGACGCCCCTTCCGTCTGTTCCGCCAATTCAGCCCCGCCGCACCGCTTCTTCTCCGCTAGGAGCCGCTACCCTGATTCTAGGCAACGAGCCTCCGTTTGATCGTGCGTGTTCCTCTATGCGGACCGCCGTTCGTTGACGGCCGGCGCGTCCCACTCTAGCCTTCCGGGCCTCAGTGCTGCCGTGAAAGCAGGTCGGGACTCGCATGCACAAGCTTGACGGAATGGTCCACTGGCACGAGCCGAAGTCCGGAGAGCGCGCCGGTTTCGGCGAGTTCGGCCAGCCCAGGTCGGACTACGACCTCTTCATGGAAACGGAAGGCCTTCCGGTCTTCCGCGGCGTGGGCGTCCGCAAGGTGCAGGACCTGCCGCTGGTCGACTGGCCGCGCATGGGCGGCCGCGGCTCCTACATCCAGCTGCACGGCACCGAGGGGAAGTGGGGCTGCTACGTCGTGGAGGTCCCCGGCGCTGGCGCCCTCAATGTCGAGAAGCACATCTACGAGGAGATCTACCTCGTGGTGGAAGGCCGCGGCTCGACCGAGGTCTGGGTGGAGGAGGGCGGCAAGAAGCACGTCTTCGAGTGGCAGGCCGGATCGCTCTTCTCCATCCCGGTTAACGCCTGGCACCGCATCGTCAACGCCACCTCGAGCCCGGCGCTGCTTCTTGGCGGCACCACCGCGCCGAACGTGATGAACCTCGTCGGCAACACCGAATTCATCTTCAACTGCCCCTACAACTTCACCGACCGCTTCTCCGCCAGCGAGGACTTCTACAAGCCCGTTGACGACGTGGAGCCCGACCCGATCCGCGGTCTCGCCATGCGCCGCACCAACCTGGTGCCGGACGTCTTCAATTGCGAGCTGCCGCTCGACAACCGCCGCTCGCCCGGCTGGCGCCGCGTCGAGCCGTTCATGACCGGAAACAAGTTCTATCTGTGGATCGGTCAGCACGAGACCGGGCGCTACTCCAAGGCGCACGCACACACCTCCGCGGCGATCCTCATCTGCATCAAGGGCAAGGGCTACACCTACACCTGGCCCGAGGAGTGCGGCGTCACGCCCTGGGCCGACGGACACGCCGACAAGGTGAAGCGTGTCGATTACGAGCCGGTGGGCATGGTGAGCGCCGCGCCGGGCGGGGCGCGCTGGTACCACCAGCACTTCAACACGTCGAACGAGCCGTTCCGCCTCACCGCATGGTTCGGGCCGAACCATCCGAGCCTCGTCACCGGCCTGCCGCCCGGCGAGAAGCAGATCGACTATACCGGCATGGACATCCACGAGGGCGGGACCTCGATCCCCTACTGGATGGAGGATTCCTTCGTGCGCGAGGAGTTCGCGCGCTCCATCGCGAAGAACGGAGCGACGAGCCGCATGGAGCCCTCGCGCTACGAGAGGCCTGAGGGCCTATGAGATCGGACGAGGCCATCGGCGCGGCGCTCGAAGAGCCGCCCGGCGGCCGCATCTTCTTTTCCAGCACCAGCCGCAGCCTCATCGAAGAGGACGAGATCGAGCTGACCAGCGTCGGCATCGACATCGGCTCGTCCACCTCGCATCTTCTGTTCTCGAAGGTCGTGCTGGAGCGCTTCGACGCGCGATATCTCGTGGTGGAGCGCTCGATCCTGCATCAGTCCGGCATCATGCTCACGCCCTACCGCGCCGGCGAGGACATCGACGCCGATGCGCTCGGCGCATTCATCGCCGATGAATACCGCGCCGCCGGACTCACCCCGGAGGACATCGACACCGGCGCGCTCATCCTCACGGGCGTCGCGGTGCGGCGGAAGAACGCCCGCGCCATCGGCGACCTCTTCTCGGCGGAGGCCGGCAAGTTCGTCGCCGTCAGCGCCGGCGATGCGCTCGAAGCGCTGATGGCGGCGCACGGCAACGGCGCAGCGGCGCTCTCGGCGGACACCGGCCAACCGGTGATGAGCATCGACATCGGCGGCGGCACCACCAAGATCGCCGTGTGCGAGCACGGCGAGGTCGCCTCCATGACCGCGGTGGAGGCCGGCGCCCGGCTGGTCGTGCTCGACGACGCCGGACGCATCGAGCGGATCGAGCCCTTCGGCCGCCGAGATATCGAGGAGCTGGGCCTCTCGCTGAAGCCCGGCGACCCGATGAGCGGCGAAGCCCGTCAGGCGCTCGCAGGACGGATGGCGGCGCGCATCGTCGCGGCGGCCCGAGGCGCGGACCTCCGCGGCTGGCTGCGCCTCCCGCCGCTCGCCTCACCAGGCCGCATAGGCCGGATCGTGTTCTCCGGCGGCGTATCGGAGTACATCTACGGCCGCGAGGAAGGCCGCTTCAACGATCTCGGTCCGGACCTCGCCGTTGCGCTGAAAGCGGAGATCGTACGCCTCGCGGCTCCCGTCGCGGACACGCCGCAGGGCATCCGCGCCACCGTGGTCGGCGCCTCGCAATACACCGTGCAGGTCAGCGGCAGCACGATCTTCCTCGACCCGCCCGATGTCGTCCCGATCCGCAACGTGCCCGTCATCGCCCCGGCGCTCGACCTGACGGGCGGGGAGATTGACGCCGCCGCGATAGCCGCTGCCGTCTCCGCCTCGCTCCGCCGCCTCGACCTCGATGATGCGGAGCGGCCGGTGGCCGTCGCGCTCCCGTGGTCGGGCTCGGCGACCTTCGCGCGGCTCGGCGCCCTTTGCCGCGGCCTCATCGCCGGCCTCGAGCCGATCCTGGCGCGCGGCCACCCGCTCGTCCTCGTCGTCGACGGCGATGTCGGCGGGCTGATCGGCATTCACTGCCGGCAGGAGGAGCGGCTCCGCAATCCCATCGTCTCCATCGACGGCATCGAGCTCAACGAGTTCGACTTCGTCGATGTCGGCGAGGGGCTGCGCGAGACCGGCGCGGTTCCGGTGGTCATCAAGTCGCTGCTCTTCCCGGCGCAGGAGGAGGCGCGCGCCGCATGACGACGGAATCGCGCCCCGCCGTGCCGCCCTTCGTGCGGTCCGTCTATCCGCCGCTCGCGATCATGGCGGCCGCTGCGATCATGTTCTTCTGGTCGATCGGCTACAACGAGACGGCGCGCGAGGTGCCGGCCCTGGTCTCGGCGGCGCTCTTCGTTCTCGGCGCATTCGATCTGGCCTGCCGCTTCGACCGGCCGGCGCTTGGCCCGCTGCGCGATTTCTGGGGCGCGGACTTCCGCAATCCGGAGATGAAGCACGACCCGCGCGTGCGCGACGAGGCCATCCAGGTCGCGTGGATGATCGCCTGCGTCGCGGGAATGGTGCTGATCGGCATCCTGCCGACCGTGCCGCTTTTCATCCTCCTCTACATGACGATCTGGGGCAGAAGGCGCTGGCTGGAGAGCCTCGTGGTGGCGGCCGTCGTGTTCGCCTTCGTCTACGTCGTGTTCGAGGGGCTCCTGGATTACCGGCTCTATCGAGGCCTCCTGTTCGATCCGCGCGGCTTCCAGGCGTGGTGACGGACGAGGGGCGCGACTGTGGTGCAAGCGAGAAGGCCCTCGAAGGGCCGAACCAAAGGGAGGTAGCGATGCACAGATGGATCGGAAGAGGCCTGGCTGCGGCGGTGCTTTCGCTCGCCGCTCTGCCGGCGGCCGCGGAGTGGCCGAACGACAAGCCAATCACCTTCGTCATTCCGTACAGCCCCGGAGGCGGGTTCGACACGATCGTGCGCACTTTCGCCCCGGCTCTGGAGAAAGTGCTCGGGGCGGAGGTCGTGCCGGAGAACATCCCCGGCGCCGGCGGCACGAGAGGCGCGCAGACCGTTCATCGCGCCGAGCCCGACGGCTACACGATCGGCATCTACAACATCCCCGGCTTCACGGTGAACCAGGTCCTCGGGATGGACATGGGCTTCGACCTGGACGAGGTCACCTGGATCGCCAACCTGGCGACGGACAGGTACGCCATCGCGGTGAAGGCCGATTCGGAGATCGATACATTTGCCGAGCTCTGCGACATGGGCCGCGAGGTCAAGATGTCGGATACTGGCGCATCGTCGACAGCGTCCGTGTCGACCCGCGTCTCCTTCGCCCTCATCGACTGCCCGCTGATCGACGTCAACGGCTATGAAGGCTCCAACGACGCGATGATCGCCGTCATGCGCGGCGAGGTGGACGGAACGCTGAAGCCCATCTCTTCGCTGAAGAAGTACATCGATTCCGGCGACCTCAAATACATCGTCACCTACACGCAGGACGAAGCGGTGGAGGGCATCGAGAGCACCGGACAGATCGGGCACGACGACCTTGCGAACCTCGACATCCGGCGCGTCATCGGCGGCCCTCCCGGCATCCCCGAGGATATCCGCCAGCGCCTCTCCGAGGCCTTCATCGAGGCGGCCAGCCTGCCCGAGGTGCAGGAATGGGCGGCCGGTGCGGGAGTGGACCTCGAGGCGATCGGCGGTGAGGAGACGGCGGCCATGATGTCCCGGCTGGCGACGTTCTACGCGGAGTACAAGGACATCCTTGCCGCGGAATAGGAAGAGGCGGACCGCGCGGCCGGCCTGAGGCCGGCCGCGTCTGCCATCGGCTCCCGAATGGGCTTCGACCTCCTGATCACCTCGCTCGGCAATCTCTTCTCGAGCGCCAGCGTTGTGTTCGTCTTCATCGGCGTAGCGCTCGGCCTGTGCTTCGGAGTGATCCCGGGTCTGGGCGGGACCACGGCCCTGGCGCTCCTCATCCCCGTCACGTTCTCCATGGAGCCGATAGACGCCATGTATCTGGCGGGCGGCGTCATGGGCGCCACGTCGTTCGGCGGATCGATCACGGCGATCCTGCTCAACACGCCGGGCACGGCGCCGAACGCTGCGACCGTGTTCGACGGCTATCCGCTGGCGCAGCAGGGCAAGGCCGGCCAGGCGATCGGCGCCGCGGCCACCGCCTCCGCCATGGGCGGCCTCCTCGGCCTGTTCACGCTGCTCCTGTTCATTCCGGTCGCCAAGCAGATCGTGCTCCTCTTCGGCCCGGCCGAGTTCTTCCTCCTC
>CAZMJQ010000185.1:0-3798 GCA_964566475.1 uncultured Propylenella sp.
GCTCCCGCCTCCGGGAACAGGCTCATCAGCCCCGCCTCCGACGCCTTGCACACGCCGCGCTCGGTGATGAGCCCGGTGACGAGCCGTGCCGGTGTGACGTCGAATGCGTAGTTCGCCGCCGGGCTTCCCTCCGGTGTGACGCGGATCGTGGCGATGGCGCCGTCGGCGGTGACGCCGGTGAGATGCGTGACCTCCTCCGCGCTTCGCTGCTCGATCGGGATATCTTTCACGCCGTCCTTCACGCGCCAGTCGATCGTGGAGGAGGGAAGGGCGACGTAGAACGGCACGCCGTTGTCGTGCGCCGCGAGCGCCTTGAGGTAGGTGCCGATCTTGTTGGCGACGTCGCCCGTGCGCGTCGTGCGGTCCGTGCCGGTGATCGCCAGGTCCACCATGCCATGCTGCATCAGGTGCCCGCCCGTGTTGTCGGCGATCACCGTGTGCGGCACGCCCTCCTTGTTGAGCTCCCAGGCGGTCAGGCTGGCGCCCTGGTTGCGCGGCCGCGTCTCGTCCACCCACACATGCACCGGAACGCCCGCCCGGTGCGCCTTGAAGATCGGCGCGAGAGCCGTGCCCCAGTCGACCGTCGCGAGCCAGCCGGCGTTGCAGTGCGTGAGCACATTGACCGGCTCGCGTCCGTCGCGCTTCTCCGCCATCGCCTCGATCAGCGGCGCGCCGTTCTCACCGATCGCCGAGCACACGGCCACGTCCTCGTCGGCGATGCGCGCTGCCTCGTGGTAGGCAGCCTCCGCACGGTCGGTAACCGGCAGCGTACCGAGCCGGCGTTGCATGCGCTCCAGCGCCCAGCGCAGGTTCACGGCCGTCGGACGGCTCGCATGGAGCAGATCGTTCGCGCGCTTCAGTCCCGCGTCGCTCGCGTCGTGCCGCGCCGCCAGCGCCATGCCGTAGGCCGCCGTCGCGCCGATCAGCGGCGCGCCGCGCACCACCATGCGCCGGATCGCGTCCTCCGCGTCCTCGGCGGTCTTCAGAGTGAGGATTTCGAAGCGGTGCGGCAGCTTGGTCTGGTCGATGACGTCGACGCTTTCGCGGTCCGCGTTGAGCCAGATGGTGCGGAAATCCCTGCCGTCGACGCGCATGGCGGTAAGTCTCCGTCCTGTCGGCGAATGCCGGCTACCCAACACAATTAGGCAGCCGCTGTCGAGGTGCCGCCTGAAAGGCTTCATTCACCGCGTTTGAAGCGGCCCGCCGGACGAAACCGTTCGGTCGGCCGAACGCAATGCATTGGAAACGGAAGCCCGGCTAAACGCTTCGCCAAGGGTGCCCGCAACCGGACAAGCGGGCAAGGCGTTGAGGGTATCATGACCAGTCGAGTTCACACGGTTGAAGAGGTGCGCCGCCGTGGCAGGGAATACGGCCATGAGCTGGCGGCTGCGCTGGTTCTGGCAAGTGGCCGCGAGCACGCGGACCGCGCCTTGAAGGCCGAGATGGCGAAGATCGTGCTCCATCAGATCGAGGGCGCCGTGCGGAAGCTCCAGGACGCCTCGTTCCCGCCGGCTCTCGTCGCGCTATACGAAAGCGCGGCGCGGGAAGGCGTGCGTGCGGAGCTCCTGAAGAGCCGCGACATCGCCGCCGGGCTTGCGCGCCACGCCGCCTGATCCTTTCGCTCAGGTTTTCTCGGTCACGATTCCCGATGCCGGCTCCGGCAGCGTCTGCTGCTGGGGCGTCTCCTGCTGGATGACGATCCGGTATGCCCGCGAGTCGCTGAGATTGCGCCAGAAGGCGAGCTGCGAATAGCGCTGGAAAAGGTCGGGCGGCAGGATAGTGGCGCGCGGCCGCGGCTTCACCTCCCTATGCACGCGGTGCAGCCCATCGAGCCCGAGCTGCGCATCGAAGCTCGGTGCGTCGTATTCCACTGCATTGAAGTCGTGCTCGAACGACTCCTCGCCGAGAAACTCGTAGAGTAGCTTGAACACCTCCGCCGGCCGGGCGGTCAGGAGGTCGTACTCCACGATGATGATGCGGTCGGCGAACTCCGAATAGCAGGCCTCGCGCAGACCGTGCCAGGCATAGCCGACGAGCCGGTTGGCGTTGGCGAGCGCCTCGAGCCGCGTATAGACGGTGGCGCGCTCCGCCGGGTTGTTGAAGAGCCGCGTGTTCTCGAACGGCCGGCTGCGGTACTGCAGCTCGAGGCTGTCCATCACCCAGGCGACGTCGCGCACGCAGCACACGACCTTGGCCTCCGGGAAGAGGCGCATCAGCGCCGGCAGCCTTGAAGTCCAGGCCCGGCTGGTGTCGAAGATCACCGGCTTGTCGACGTCCGCGTAGTAGCTGTCCCACAGGCCACGCAGGATGCGCGCGCGCTGGGTCTCGTCGACCATCGTGCCGATCTCGCTTCCCGCCGAGACCTGGCCGACGACCCCTTCGAAGAGCGACGCCACGGGGCTCGACATGCCGGCATGGAAGCGCGGGTTCTGTCGCAGGATTGCCGCGGTCAGCGTGGAGCCGGACCTCGGCAATCCGGAGATGAAATGGAATGTCGGCATTTGCCCCCCGCCCGGCTTCGGATGATGCCGAGAGCCTAGCATCGGCCGGTCAGGATTGGCCATGCTCCGTGGTGCGCGGCCTCGCTCAGCCGTTCGTCGCTGCGCGCTTCGCGTTGCTCTCGTTGTCGGCGTCGCGCGCACCGTTCGCCGACACGAAGGCCCGGCGCACGAGGAACCAGAGAGGCAGCGGCAGCAACGCGCAGAGCACCAGCGTCAGGATCGGCCGGTCGGACCCGGCGTAGCCCAGGCCGGCGACCACGAAGCCGAGCGGAACGGCGCCGGAAAGCAGCGCCAGCACGAACAGGCGAAGCGGCATGCGCGCCAGCCCTGCCATGCACGAGATCGTCTCGGGCAGCACCGGCAGCCAGCGCGACAGCGCCACCATCCAACCGCCCGAACGGGCGAACAGCGCTTCGCCCGCCGCCATGTCCGCTTCGCCGATGAGACGCATCGCGATCGGCCGTCCGAACCGGCGGCAGAGCCCGTATCCGATCATCGCCGACAGCGCGTTGCCCATCACCGCCACGAGGCCGCCGAGCAACGGGCCGTAGATCACGCCGAGCGCGGCGATCACCATCGTGTTGGGGATCGGCAGGACGAGATCGGAGGCGAGCAGGGCGATCGCGACGATCCAAGCCGTGCCGCGGTAGGCGCCGAGCTGGTCCACCAGGCTCTCGCGCCCGAGCGCCGCCTCGAAATGGTCGCCCCAGATGAGGAATGGCAGCGCGACGACGACCGCCAGCGCCAGGAACACGCCGAAGAGGCGCCGGAAGGCCCGCATCAGGGCTTCGTCGCGCCACGCGGCCCGGCTCTACTCGATGACAAGCTCTTCCAGCCCGCGCCGGCTCTTCGGCTCTTCCAGCACCGGCTCTCGGCCGCCGCGCAGGATCGAGTTACCCTCGTAGAGCGTGCGCTGGTCGATGGCCGGCGGGTCGAGCCAGTCCGATTCCTTCATCTGCCCGCTCTGCCCGTACGCGGCGAGAGCGTTCGCGTAGCAGGCGCGGCGGATGTCGCGTTCCGGAATCCCGCGCTCCAGCGCGAGCTTCGCCGTCTTCGGCACGCCGAGCGGATCGGAGATGCCCCAGTCGCAGGCGGAGTCGACGATGACGCGCTCCGAGCCGTATTTCTTCAGGATCTCCACCATGCGCGCGTTGCCCATCTTGGTGCTCGGGTAGATGGAGAAGGCTGCCCAGTAGCCGCGCTGCAGCGTTTCGCCGACGGTCTCCTCGTTGTTGTGATCGACGATGACCTTCGACGGATCGAGCCCGTGCTCCTCGCACACGTCCATGGAGCGCGT
>CAZMJQ010000186.1:0-5039 GCA_964566475.1 uncultured Propylenella sp.
GTGTTCATCGACTCGAAGAACTCGGCGTTGCTCTTCGTCTGCTTCAGCTTGTCGAGCAGGAACTCGATCGCATCCACGGTACCCATGGAGGAGAGGATGCGCCGCAGCACAAAGATCTTCTGCAGGTCGCCCTTGGGAACGAGCAGCTCTTCCTTGCGGGTGCCGGACTTCAGGATGTCCATCGATGGGAAGGTGCGCTTGTCGGCGACCTTGCGGTCCAGCACGATCTCCGAGTTACCGGTGCCCTTGAACTCCTCGAAGATCACCTCGTCCATGCGGCTGCCGGTGTCGATCAGCGCGGTGGAGATGATGGTCAGCGAGCCGCCTTCCTCGATGTTGCGCGCCGCGCCGAAGAAACGCTTCGGGCGCTGCAGAGCGTTCGCGTCGACGCCGCCGGTCAGCACCTTGCCCGAGGACGGGACCACGGTGTTGTAAGCGCGTCCGAGCCGCGTAATGGAATCGAGCAGGATGACCACGTCGCGCCCGTGCTCGACGAGCCGCTTGGCCTTCTCGATCACCATCTCGGCTACCTGGACGTGTCTGACCGCGGGCTCATCGAAGGTCGAAGAGATGACTTCGCCCTTCACTGTGCGCTGCATGTCCGTGACTTCCTCCGGCCGCTCGTCGATCAGGAGGACGATCAGGTAGCACTCGGGGTGATTGTGGGTGATGGAGGTCGCGATGTTCTGCAGGAGAACCGTCTTGCCGGTCCGCGGCGGCGACACAATGAGCGCGCGCTGGCCCTTCCCCAGCGGCGTCACCAGGTCGATGACCCGCGACGACAAATCCTTGCGCGTCGGGTCGTCGGTGACCTCCATGTTGAAGCGCTCGTCTGGATAGAGCGGCGTGAGGTTATCGAAGTGGACCTTGTGGCGCGCCTTGTCCGGATCCTCGAAGTTGATCCGGTTCACTTTCAAGAGGGCGAAATACCGCTCGCCCTCCTTCGGGCTGCGAATCTGTCCTTCGACGGTGTCGCCGGTCCGCAGTGAGAAGCGGCGTATCTGCGAGGGCGAGATGTAGATGTCGTCCGGCCCGGGAAGATAGTTCGCGTCCGGCGAGCGCAGGAAGCCGAAGCCGTCCTGCAGCACCTCCACGACGCCTTCGCCGATGATCTCGATCTCGTTGTCGGCGAGCTTCTTCAGGATCGCGAACATCAGCTCCTGCTTGCGCAGGGTGCTGGCGTTCTCGACTTCCTGCTCCTCGGCAAAGCTCAACAGCTCTGTCGGAGACTTCAACTTCAGGTCCTGAAGCTTGATTTCATGCATGGATTGTTCCCGATCGGGACAAGGGGAAGGGAAGGAGAGAGAGGCGGCGGCCGCGGATCTTCCGGCCGCCTTGGCGGGGGTACGCGTCCTTGCGCGCATTTCACGCCAGCGCAAGCCCCTAGATAGCGGTGCCCCCGGCCCAAGACAAGCCAAATCCGTCAGAACGGCTTCACCACGACCAGGATCACGATGGCAATCAGGAGGAGCGTCGGCACCTCGTTCACGATTCGGTAGAACCGCGCCGTCCTGGCGTTCCGGTCCTCAACGAACGCCCGCACCCAGCGCGCCAGGAGCCCATGATAGACGCTGAGCCCCGCCACAAGAGCGAGCTTGGCATGCAGCCAGCCCTCGCTCCAGGCCCCGATCAGCCAGGCCATCCACAGCCCGAAGATCCAGGTCGCGATCATGGCCGGCGTCGCGATCGCACGCAGCAGGCGCCGTTCCATCACCTTGAACGTCTCGGACTTCTCCGACCCGGCCGTGCTCTCCGCGTGGTAGACCAGGAGCCGCGGCAGGTAGAGCAGCGCCGCCATCCAGGCGATCACCGAAATGATGTGGAACGCCTTGACCCAGAGCATCAGCCGCCCCCCGCCGCCCTGACGCGCTCCACCAGACGGGCGACATTGGCGAGCGGCGCGTCCGGGGTGATCCCGTGTCCCAGATTGAAGATGTGCGCCCTGCCCTGCATCGCCGACAGTATCCGGTCAACTCCCTCGTCGAGCGCCCTCCCCCCGACGATCACCCGCAGCGGATCGAGATTTCCCTGAAGCGCCACCGGCTCCGGCACGGAGTCCCGCACGAGCCGCATCGGCGTCGTCCAGTCGATCGCCACGGCATCGACCTTCGTCCGTTCGACGTAGTCACGCAATCGCGCCCCCGCCCCACGCGGAAAGCCGATAATGCGCGTCCCCGGCGCAAGCGCCCTCACCTGCTCTACAATCGCCTGCATCGGCCGGATTGCCCAGCGCTCGAAGCCGTCGTCGTCGAGCACCCCGGCCCAGCTGTCGAACACCTTCACGACATCTGCGCCAGCTCTGATCTGCCCGGTGAGGTAGCGCACGGAGGCTTCGACCAGGATGTCGATCAGCCGCTGGAGCCGGTGCGGATCCTCCAGCGCCAGCCGCCGCGCCGGAAGCTGGTCGGTGGTACCCCAGCCGGCGATCATGTAGGTCGCCACCGTCCACGGCGCGCCGCAAAAGCCGATCAGCGCCTTGTCCGGCGCCAGTTCCTTCCGCACGAGCCGCACCGTCTCGAACACTGGCGCCAGCCTCCCCCCGACGTCAGCGTCAAGCGCTGCCTCCACGAGCGGCTCGAGCACGGGCCCCCTGCCCTCTTCGAAGCGCACGCCCTGGCCGAGTGCGTACGGCACGACGAGAATGTCGGAGAACAGGATCGCCGCGTCGAAATCGAAGCGCCGGATCGGCTGCAGCGTGACGTCGGCGGCAAGCTCGGGCGTGAAGCAGAGCTCGAGGAACGAACCGACCTCATTCCGCGTTCTGCGGTACTCGGGCAGGTAGCGGCCGGCCTGCCGCATGATCCAGACCGGCGGCGGGCTCACCGCCTCGCCGGCAAGGACGCGTAGCAGTTTCGAGGATTCGTTCACGTCGCTGCAATCATCCTTAACAGACTCTTAATGAGACACTGATTCTGCTTCTTCTGGGGCGTGGATTATTGGGATTGTCGCGCGTCCACAATCCATCCAACGGGAAGCAAGGATCCTCACCGATCGGCTGAACTGCGGGGATATTGTGCCGAAGCTAGGGACATGTCGGAAATTCAAGAGCCCGAACAAGGGATTGCGCACCCGGCGCTGCGATGTGAAGAGCGGGGAAGCCTGCGGCCGCATTGGACACGCCGATCAAGTCGAAGGTGCCGCCCGCCTCCTCCACCGCGTCTCCAATGTTGATGGATTTTCACGAACCGGTATCTCCGTGCCCCGGGTTTCGGCTAGAGATCGGCGCGACCGAAATCCTCCACAGGATTCCAGGCCGGTGCCCACACAACGCTACTTCCATCTCCACCTTGTGTCCGACGCGACAGGTGAGACTCTCATTGCGGTCGGCCGTGCGGCGGCGGCGCAGTACAAGCACACGCATTCGATCGAGCATATTCATTCGCTCGTGCGCACCCAGGCGATGGTCGAACAGGCGCTGACGGAGATTGAGCAGGCGCCGGGCATTGTGCTCTACACGCTTGTCGATACGAGCCTGGCGTCGCTGCTGGAAGGCGGCTGTCTCAATCTCGGCGTGCCCTGCGTGTCCGTGCTGGATCCGGTGCTTGCCGCGTTCCAAGCCTATCTCGGCAAGCGTTCCACCGGCCGCATCGGCGCCCAGCACGTGCTCGACGCCGATTACTTCAAGCGGATCGAGGCGCTGAACTTCTCGCTGGCGCACGACGACGGACAGCACTCCGAAGGGATCGAGGAAGCGGATGTGGTGCTGGTCGGCGTCAGCCGCACGTCTAAGACGCCGACGTCGATCTATCTCGCCAACCGTGGCGTGAAGACGGCCAACATTCCTCTGGTGCACGGCGGACATGTCCCGGATGAGCTCATGACGGTGCGAAAACCTCTGATTGTCGGTCTCGTCGCCAGCCCCGACCGCATCGTGCAGGTGCGCCAGCATCGCGTGCTGACGATGAAGTCGGACGAAGTCATGGACGCCTATGTCGACCGTGACACCGTCACAGAGGAGATCGCCTGGAGCCGCAAGCTGTGCGCGCGCCAGGGCTGGCCGATCATCGACGTGACTCGGCGCTCCATCGAGGAGACGGCCGCCGCGATTCTGGCGCTCCACGCGGCGCGGAGGCCGGCATGACGATCGTCCTCGCGTCCGCCAGCCGCGCACGGCAGACGCTTCTATCGAACGCCGGCGTCAGCTTCGAAGCGGCACCCGCGTCGATCGACGAACGGGCCGCCGAGCAACCGCTCCTTCGAGCCGGCGCCGGGGCAGACGACATTACAACGGCGCTCTCCATGGCGAAGGCGCTCGACGTGAGCGAGCGGCGCAGCGCCGATCTCGTCATCGGCGCCGACCAGGTGTTGGCGCTCGACGGGGAGCGTTTCGTCAAGCCCGCGACGATGGAGGATGCCCGCCGCCAGCTGTTGCGCCTCTCGGGAAAGACGCACGCGCTCCACACCGCGGTCGCCGCCGCGCGCGCGGGCGAGATCCTGTGGCAGCACGCCGAGACGGCATACTTGACCATGCGGCGGCTCCCGCCCGAGCTCGTCGGGCGATACCTGGCGGAAGCGGGTCCTTCGGCGCTGGAGAGCGTGGGCGCATACCAGATCGAGGGGAGGGGGATTCGCCTCTTCGAGAAGCTCGACGGCGACTTCTTCGCCATCCTCGGACTTCCGCTGCTTCCGCTGCTTGCCTTCCTCCGCTCGCAGGGCGAGATAGAATGATCACGCCGAATGCTTTCGTCGTCGGTTGGCCGATTGCCCACTCCCGCTCGCCGCTCATCCATCGCTTCTGGCTGAAACGCTACGGCATCGAGGGCGATTACCGCCCCGAGGCGGTTCCGCCTGAGGGGATCGAGCGCTTCTTCTGCATGATTGCCGATCGCGGTTACCGCGGAGGTAACGTGACGCTCCCGCACAAGGGAGCCGCCTATCGCGCCTGCGACGTGCTCACGCCGGTAGCGAGGCGTCTTGAGGCCGCGAACACGCTATGGCTGGACGGCCCCGAGCTTCACGGCGACAACACGGACGCGTTCGGCTTTGCGGCCAACCTTGACGACAGCGTCAGCGACTGGCGTGAGCGGCGCACCGCGCTC
>CAZMJQ010000187.1:0-2642 GCA_964566475.1 uncultured Propylenella sp.
GTGGGGCGCGCAAGGCTGGACGCACGCCGAGCTTTCGGCGCTCTCCGTCGATGACCTGAAAGCCGCGCTGACGAGCGCCTGGCGATACCAGGACGTGCCCAATAGGGGGCGGGCGAAGCGGCGCGCCTAGCCCGTCGCGACCGCACGCTGATTGTGCTTGCGCTTCACCAGCTCCTTGGCCGTCTCCACCGCCACGGCCGCGTCGCGGCAATAGGCGTCCGCCCCGATGGCCTCGCCGAACTCAGCATTGAGAGGCGCGCCGCCGACCAGGACGATATAGTTGTCGCGGATGCCCTTTTCCTTCAGCGTATCGATGACCACCTTCATGTAGGGCATGGTCGTCGTCAGCAGGGCCGACATGCCGATGATGTCCGGGTCGTGCTCCTCGATCGCGGCGAGATAGTTCTCCACCGGATTGTTGATGCCGATATTGACCACCTCGAACCCTGCGCCTTCCATCATCATGGCGACAAGGTTCTTGCCGATGTCGTGGATGTCGCCCTTGACCGTGCCGATTACCATCTTGCCGATCTTGGGCGCCCCGGTCTCGGCCAGCAGCGGCCGCAGGATCGTCATGCCAGCCTTCATGGCGTTGGCCGACAGGAGCACCTCCGGCACGAAGAGGATGCCGTCGCGGAAGTCCTCGCCCACGATGCGCATGCCTTCCACCAGCGCCTTGGTCAGCACGTCGTAGGGCGCCCATCCGCGGTCGAGCAGGATGCGCGTGGCCTCCTCGATCTCCTCCTTCAGCCCGTCGTACAGGTCGTCCATCATCTGGGCGACGAGGTCGTCGTCGGAGAGCGACGAAAGGTCGATATCGTCCTCGGCCATGGCTTGGCTCCACAACAAAAAGCGCCGCAACGCGGCGTGTCGTCTGCATACATCGTGCCGATGGCGTTGAAAACCTCGCCCAGAAGCGACGCACGCCATCGCGGTCTGCGACGCATCCGCCGCCCGGCCCGCCTTCCGGGCTCCGGGAGGAACGAAAACGCGCTCCTCGACGTTTTCCTTAGGCGGTTACCGTTTGTCCTGCCGCGGACAGAAAAGGAGAGGAGGCATGGCCGATCCGATGTCGCAGAACGACGACAGATATGCGAGAGAGTCCTTCACGTGGCGCCGCATGAAGCCCTGGCAGCACTGGGGCATCACCGGAGCCCTCGTCGTCCTGGTGCTCCTGGCGCTTATCTGGCTGTTCTGAGCCGCGAGAGGGCGTATCCAGCGCGCGCCACGCCCTGCCGTTTCCGGCAAGGGCCGAGCGAGCGACGCCTGCTAGGTTCCGCCTGAGAGGCACGGGTCCCTTGCGGGCGGAGCACGCGATGACAGTCGTCGACACCGATCCGGAAAGCCCCGGCGAAGGCCGAAGGCGTCGTGGCGGCGGTGCCGAGGCGCGGCGCGCGCGGCGGTCCGGTAGCGGTCCGGTGCAGCTTCCCTTCATCCGCCGCAAGCTCAAGACCTACGACGTGCTCGACGAGGAGGGGCTGGCGCTCGTCGAGTCCAACGCCGACCTGATCCTCGAGGAGATAGGCATCGAGTTCCGCGAGGACGAGGAGGCGCTGAAGCTCTGGAAGGAGGCGGGCGCCGACGTCAAGGGCGAGCGCGTGCACTTCCCCCGCGGGCTTTGCCGCTCGCTGCTTAACACCGCGCCGGCGGCCTTCACGCAGCACGCGCGCAATCCCGAGAGGTCGGTGGAGATCGGCGGCAACGCGACGGTCTTCGCGCCGGTCTACGGCCCGCCGTTCGTGCGCGACCTGGAAGGCGGCCGCCGCTACGGCACCATCGAAGACTTCCGCAACTTCGTGAAGCTCGCCTACATGGCGCCGGCCATCCACCATTCCGGTGGAACCGTGTGCGAGCCGGTCGACGTGGCCGTCAACAAGCGGCACCTCGACATGGTCTATTCGCACATCCGCTATTCCGACAAGCCGTTCATGGGCTCCGTCACGCATCCGGAGCGCGCCGCCGACACCGTCGCCATGGCGGAGATGGTCTTCGGCAAGGAGTTCGCTGCCGACAATTGCGTGGTCGTCTCGCTGATCAACGCCAACTCACCGATGGTGTTCGACGCCACCATGCTCGGCGCGCTGAAGGTCTATGCCCGGGCAGGGCAGGGCACCATCGTCACGCCCTTCATTCTCGCCGGCGCCATGTCGCCGGTCACGGTCGCCGGCACGCTGACGCAGGTGCTGGCCGAGGTGCTGGCGGGCGCCGCCTTTACGCAGCTCTGCCGCCCGGGCGCGCCCGTGATCATGGGCTGCTTCGCTGCGTCCATCTCCATGCAATCCGGCGCGCCGACCTTCGGCACGCCGGAGCCGGCGCTCGTCTCCTACGGCGCGGCGCAGCTCGCCCGCCGCATCGGCATTCCCTTCCGCACCGGCGGCAGCCTCTGCGGCTCCAAGGTAGCGGACGCCCAAGCGGCGTATGAAAGCGCCTCGACGCTCAGCGCCACCACGCTCGCCGGCGCGAACTTCGTGCTGCATTCCGCCGGCTGGCTGGAGGGCGGGCTCGTCTCCGGCTACGAGAAGTTCGTCATGGACTGCGACCAGCTCGCCATGCAGCAGCGCTTCCACGAGGGCGTCGACCTTTCCGAGGACGGCCAGGCGCTCGACGCCATCCGGGAGGTCGGCCCGGGCGCGCACTATCTC
>CAZMJQ010000188.1:0-22130 GCA_964566475.1 uncultured Propylenella sp.
GCGATCGGTGGCGACCTCCTCCTCCAGCCTCGCCGTGCCTCTATCGCGGTCGGGGTGGCTTTCTAGCGCTCCTCCGAGATTGTTCTGCGTCCCCGCCCATTGGAGCGGCACGCGCTCGCGGCTCCATTCCCCCAGCGCCGCGCGATAGGCGGCGACCGCCTCCTCCAGCCGCGCCGTGCTGCTCTCGCGCTCGCCGAGCATTGAAAGCGCATTGCCGAGATTGTTCTGCGTCGTCGCCCATTGCAGCGGCACGCGCTCGCGGGTGTACTCCTCAAGCGCCGCGCGGTAGGCGGCGACCGCCTCCACCAGGCGTGCCGTGCCGCTCTCGCGCTCGCCGAGGGTTGCAAGCGCATTGCCGAGGTCATTCAACGCAGCTCCGCACTCGTCCGCGCCGGCGGCGCGGGCGATACACAGGCGCGCGATCTCGATCGAGATGAGCAGGTCGATGGCGACGCCCTTGTCGCGACCCTCGACATAGAAGGATTCGCGCCGCGCCCGGAGCGCACCGAAGCGAGCGCCGGGCTCTTCGTGTTCGAGCGCAACGATCTTTTCCACGCGCGTCGCGGCGGATGCCGGATTGCGGCGCAGCTTGTCCTGCTCGATGCCGGCTTCCAGCAGCGCAACGCCGCTGCGAACGGACGCCTCCCGCCGCGCGGCTTCCCCCCGCTCCCACTCGGCGAAGCCGTCGTCGGCCTCCTTCGCGGCCCCGTCTAAATCGCCGCTCTTCGTCTTCTCCCCGATGCGCGCGAGGACGGCATCCACGAAGTCGTCGTAGTTGGTCCCCCGAACGCCGCGCTCGGCGACCTCGATGGCGGTCTCGACGGCGGCCGTCAGCTCCACCACCGCTTGGTCGAAGTCGAGCCGTTCTTCAGGTTTCAGCCGGGCTGCAAGCTTTATGATTGTGGCGCGCTCAATGCCCACCTCGTGAGCCCGGGACGTTTCACCACGGGCGTCGAGAGCCGAGAGAAGCTTACCGACGATCTCGCCCTGAACGCGGTCGAGCCCCGACTCCAGGAGTCGCACCATCTCCTCTTCGTCGAGGCTGATCGTGATCTCGCTGTCGATGATGCTTTCGCCGGCTGCCACGCCGCCGCGCTCGGCGCGCACGCTCCGCTCAGGATCAGGAGGCGTTGCCCGCTTGGGTCGACCGCGCAGCCAATCAGCCATGGCTGGCTCTAGCTCTTGGCATCGCCGCGTGTGTTGACCTTGCTGTTCGTTATGTCGCGCCCGGCGGCGACCCCCCCGTGCGACGCCGAAACGCTCGGCGGCGGTGGCCCGGCAGGCTTTTCAGTCTTGCGTTCAGACCGATACTTCACGACGCCCCAAAGGCCGCCAGCGATCACCACGACTCCGCCGCCGATCCAGGCCAGCACGGTCCGATTCGCCTCGTCCTGCAGGAAGGCCCAAGTGGCTTCAAGCATGCCTTTGCTCCCGCCACGTGCGGTTGTTGAGGGCAGCATACGTCTGGAATCAAGGCCTGTGAAGGCGGAGGCTGTGGCCTTCCCCCCTCCCTGACCCCCCTCTCCCGACCCTTCGCTAACGCGAAGGGCCACCCTCTCCCACAAGGGGAGAGGGCGAGCCGCGAAAGGGACCGGAAGGCCGGATCATCGCTCGGGGGTATCGGTGGATTGCTGCTCGGGCTCGGCGGCCTCTTCGATGACCCGCCTGAAGGCCTCAACGCGCTCGTCCGCGTCCTTCTTGGCCTCGCGGATGATCCGATCGCAGTCGCGGCGGAAGCGGTCGAGCTGAAGCCTGAGGCCACCGACCGAGGGCTTTTCGGCGGTATCGAAGTAGTCGACGGTCCGGAAGCTGACCGTAAGGTCGAGCAGGAGGCCGGTCATGAGGCCCGCGTCGAGCTCCTCCGCCTCCATGAACGCGAGCAGCTGTTGCAGCAGCTCCTGGCGGCAGGCGCTGTATCGCTCCGCGACCGCGTCGAGGTCCGGCGAGTCGAACAGGTCGTCGCTCATCGCTACTCCCCCTTCACGATGGGCGGCTGGAAAGCGTAGCCGAGGTCCCAGGGGAAGTAGATCCAGGTGTCCTGCGACACCTCGGTGATGAAGGTGTCGACCAGCGGGCGGCCCTGGGGCTTGGCGTAGACGGTGGCGAAGTGGGCGCTCGGCAGCATGGCGCGCACGATGGAGGCGGTGCGGCCGGTGTCCACGAGGTCGTCGACGATGAGGATGCCGGCGCCGCCCTCGCCGGCCGCTTTCACCACTTCGGGCGAGATGGCCTTCAGCACGTCGGCTTGCCCCTGCGTCTTGTAGTCGTGGTAGGAGGCGACGCAGACCGTCTCGATGACGCGGATCTCCAGCTCGCGCGAGACGATTGCCGCCGGCACCAGGCCGCCGCGCGTGATGCAGACGATGGCGCTGAACGGCCCCGCCTCGGCCAGGCGCCAGACGAGCGCGCGAGCGTCGCGGTGGAACTGGTCCCAGGATACGGGAAAGGCTTTCTCCGGCGTCATGCGCCCTCCTCTGCACAGGCGCATGCCGTGCCCGGCTGCGCGTGCCCGCCTCCCCTTGCGGTGGAGGTCAAATCTGACGAGCGCGAGCGAGGCAGATTTCGGGTGGGGGTGCAAGCGGCAGCGCGGGAAACCCCCACCCGAAATTTTTGCGACTGCCGGCTTGGAGATTTCGACCGGGATCCCCATCCGACGAGGCTCACACGGCTTGAGAGGCGAAGCCTCGACAGGAACACGGGGCTTCGCGAGTCTCGTGCTGGATGCCGGATCGCGCGATGCGGCTTCGCCGCACGCGGTCCGGCATGACGACGGCAAGGAAGCGCCTCGCGCCTCAACTCGCATTCAGCGCCTCATCCATCGCCGCCCTGGCCGCAGCAAGCGCCTCGGCGTCGCGGGACCTGAGGACCAGCCGCGTCACGAAGCGGGCGCCGTCGTGGTAGGGGTAGGAGCCGATGCGCACAAGCGGGTGAGCGGCCTGCACGTCGCGGGCCGGGACGGCCACCTCGCCCTCCGGGCGGTGCGCCTCGATGGTCTCCGACAGCACCGGGCGCGAGGCGGGGAGCACCTTCACCACCTCGTCCATCATGGCCTGCAGGATCGCCGGGACGCCGGCCATGACGAACACGTTCCTCAGGCGGAAGCCGGGGGCGGCGGAGACGGAATTGGGGATGAGGTCGGCGCCTTGCGGGATGCGCGCCATGCGCATGCGGCTCTCGTTCGGCTCGATGCCGCGGCCCTGCCAGAAGGCGAGGAGCAGCTCGGCGGCGCGCGGGTCGACGCCGATCGGGACGCCGAAGGCCGCGGCGACGGAATCGGCGGTGATGTCGTCGTGGGTCGGGCCGATGCCGCCGCTGGTGAAGACGAAGTCGTAGCGTTCCGAGAGCGCCCTCACCGCCTCCACGATCGCCGCCTCCGTGTCGCCGACGATTCGCACCTCCGTGAGGTCGATGCCGATGTCGGTGAGCGTATCGGCGATGAAGCCGATGTTCTTGTCCTTGGTCCGGCCGGACAGGATTTCGTCGCCTATGACCAGCGCGGCCGCGGTCGGCGCTTCCGCCATTATGTTCTCCCAAAATGCCGTGAGCCTCTTAAAAGACGCCCGGCGATGCATTAGCTTAGCGGCCGCAGCCGATCGAGCCGGAACCCCGATGCAGGAAATAGTGACAGGCGCTGGGCGCCAATCCAACGCCATAATCATCTATGGCCGCGAGGATTTCGAGGGCATGCGCAAGGCGAGCCGGCTCGCCGCGGAGTGCCTCGACCAGCTTTACGACTTCGTCAAGCCGGGCGTGACCACGCAGGCGATCGACGATTTCATCCTGCAGTTCGGCCTTGCCAACGGGGCGGCGCCGGCCACGCTCAACTACCGCGGCTACCGCAAGTCGAGCTGCACCTCGATCAACCATATCGTGTGCCACGGGATTCCAAACGAGAAGCCGCTGAAGGAAGGCGACATCGTCAACATCGACGTGACGTTCGTGCTGGACGGCTGGCACGGCGATTCCAGTCGCATGTACGGGGTCGGGCGGCTGAAGCGGGCGGCCGAGCGGCTGGTCGAGGTGACCTACGAGTGCCTGATGCGCGGCGTGGCGGCGATCCGGCCGGGCGGCCGCATGGGCGACATCGGCCACGCCATCCAGACCTACGCGGAGGCGGAGCGCTGCTCGGTGGTGCGCGACTTCTGCGGCCACGGGGTGGGCCGCGCCTTCCACGAGCCGCCCAACGTGCTGCATTACGGGCCGGCCGGCGAAGGGCCCGACATCAAGCCGGGCATGATCTTCACGGTGGAGCCGATGATCAATCTCGGCCGCCCGCACGTGAAGCTCTTGTCCGACGGGTGGACGGCGGTGACGCGCGACCGCTCGCTGTCGGCGCAGTTCGAGCATACCGTCGGCGTCACCAACACGGGGGTGGAGGTGTTCACGGAATCGCCGTCGGGCCGCTCCTGGCTGCCCTGGAAAGACGAATAGACGGCAGGGACCGCAGCATGGCGGAGTTCGACGAGGCCGGCGGAGCTCCCCATTTCCACGGTCATCGCGACCGGCTGCGCACCCGCTTCCGCGACAAGGGCGGCTCAACGCTCGCCGACTACGAGCTGCTGGAGATGGCGCTCTACCGCGCCATCCCGCGCGGCGACACCAAGCCGCTCGCCAAGGCGCTGCTGAAGCGCTTCGGGAACCTCTCCGAGGTGCTTGCCGCACCGCGCGAGCGGCTGAAGGAGATCGATGGCGTCGGCGACCGCGTGGTGGACGAATTGAAGCTGATCAAGGCGTTCGGCGAGAGGACCGCCGGCGAGGCCGTGCGCAAGCGGCCGGTGCTTTCCTCATGGGCCGCGCTTCTGGATTATTGCCGAACCATGATGGCGTACGAGGAGCGCGAGCAGTTCCGTATTCTCTTCCTCGACAAGAAGAACACGCTGATCGCCGACGAGGTGCAGCAGACCGGGACGGTGGACCACACGCCGGTCTATCCGCGCGAGGTGATCCGGCGGGCGCTGGAATTGTCGGCCACGGCGATCATCCTGGTGCACAATCATCCTTCCGGCGACCCGACGCCCTCGCGCGCCGACATCGAGATGACAAAGACCATTACGGACGTCGGCAAGCCGCTCGGCATCGCGGTGCATGACCATCTCATAATCGGGCGCGACGGCCATGTCAGCTTCAAGGGCCAGGGGCTGATCTAGGCTGCCTCAGGCTTGCTGCGCGATACTCCTCCTCTGCCTTTTGTGTCGCAGATGCAATCAAGAGCTCAGAGGGCGCGAAGACGCAACATGCGCATTCGCCTCAGAGTGCTCTGGCGCGCAAAGAGAAGCTGCTGACGATAACAATGATGGTGCGCAACACCACCGCACGCCCATACGAGAACAAGCTTCGGCGTGAACCAGGTGGTCGTGCGACCGGCTTCCCAGGATGTCGGAAGCGTGTCGGTCGAGCGCGCGAGGAGCTCTGTCGCGACTCTATGCCTGTGGCAACAGAACCACACGTCCCGTCACGTCGCCAGCTTCCACGAGCGCGTGGGCCTTCGCGGCGTCCGCCAAGGAAAACTTGGCGGCCACGCGTGGCTTGATGCGGCCATTCGCGACGAGGGCGACCGTGTCCGCCAGCTGGTCGCGGCGCGCACTGGTGACGCCGTAGATGGCGGCACATTTGAACAGGATGCGTGCCGGATTGATCGACACGTCCTCGCGGAAGAGCTGCCCGATCACCAGATAGCGGCCGGTGATGCCGAGGGCCTTGAATGCGGGCGTGAAGACCCGGCTGCCGACCGTATCGACGACGATGTCGACGCCCGCGCCGTCGGTAAGCGCATCCACATCCTTGGAGAAGTCCGCGCCGGCGGCGGCGATCACCACCTCGCTGGCGCCGGCCTCGCGGATCGCGTCTGCCTTGGCCGCCGAGCGCGTGACGCCGATGGTCCGGGCCCCCGCGGCCCGCGCGATCTCGATTGCGGGAAGGCCGACCCCCCCGCTGGCGCCGGTCACCAGCACGGTCTCGCCAAGCTTCACCTTCGCGATGTCGCGCAGCGCGCCCAGCGCCACCGCCGTTGAGCTACCCAGCATGCAGGCACTCGGGAAGTCGATCTCGTCAGGAATACGCACCAGCGCATCGGCTCCGACGGCAACACGCTCGGCATAGCCGCCAGTCACCACCTTGCGGTTGGGACAGGCCGTTTCGCGGCCCGTTCGGCAGTAGCGACACCTGCCGCAGGTGTGGAAGCCTGTCGCACAGACGCGATCGCCGAGGGAGAGCGATGCAACTCCTTCGCCGAGCGTGACGACCGTGCCGGCAATCTCGTTGCCAAGCACCTTGGGCAGGCCGTGTCCGGGCCGCAGGGTGCCGTTGCGCTCGACGATGTCGTGATAGGGCACGCCCACGGCACCGACCTCGACAACGGCCTCGCCGGGCCCGGGCTCGGGCTCGGGCCAATCCTCAAGCTTCAGAACCGAGGGAGCGCCGTTCTCGCGCAGTACGACGGCCTTCATGGCGCCGGCCTATCTCGGCTCGGGCAGGGCCATCCCGAGCTCGCGCTCGACGACCTTGTGGCTTTCGCGCCAACCGGCATAGAGGTCGGAGGCGATGCGCCCAGGATAGACGTCCTCAGTGCCGTCGGTGATCTGCCGGATCACCGCCTCGGCGACCTGGGCGGGACGCAACTTCGGCGGTGGGGAGTCGGCGCTCGCCGGCGTGTCGACGGTCGACGGGAATATCGCCGCGACGCGCACGCCCCAGGGCATCAGCTCCGCCCGCACCCCCTGCGTCAGGGAAAGCGCCGCAGCCTTGCTGGCGCAATAGGAGCCCATCGACGGCAGGTTGACGTGCGCCAGCACGGTGAGGACGTTGACGATCACGCCCTGTCCGCGCGCCTTCATTGCCGGAGCAAAGCCGCGGATGACGTTCAGCGTGCCCAGATAGTTGACTTCCATCTCCTGGCGCGCGCCATCGATCGTGTCGGCATCGAGAAGGCCGCTGACGGCGGTGACGCCGGCATTGTTCACCAGGATATCGACATCGCCGTCCGTCGTCTCCATGGCGGCCTCGATCGAGGCGATGTCCGTGACGTCCATGCGTACCGGCCTGACCATGGCATCGTCCTCCGACTCGCCCTCGACAGGCTTGCGGGTGGCGGTCCACACGCGCGCCGCGCCGGCCTTGACGAAGGCATCCACCAGCGCGCGGCCGATACCGCCATCCGCGCCCGTCACGAGCACGGTCTTGCCCCTCACCTCGCGGTTGGGATCGGCGACGACATTGGGTTCCACGTCCGCGTCCTCCGTCATGGCGACAAAAACCTGCTCGCCGCCACGGTCGAGCTTGTTGAACAGCCGTACTCGCGCTCCGATCTCGGCGCAATCGGGCGATAGGCGCGCGAAGACGACCGGCCCGCAGTCGAGCTGCACGGTTCCCATGAGGATCGGTCGACGCGCCTGAAAATAGGCGTCCGTGCTGTGGCGGACGACCGTTCGCGTCAGCAGCCTGCCTACCGGCGCTACAGCACGCCATTGCAGCCCGTCGGAAAGACAGCTTCGGCAGACCTCCTGCAAGGGGAACACGACCGTTCCGCATTCGGTGCAGACCGGCAGCTCGAATCGCCCGAGCGCCGCCGCCGCGGTCAGTCTGCGGGCAAGCCGCCCCCTCATGCGCGGTGGCAGATCCGGCCGACGTTTCACCATCAGCCGCCCCTCCGGAGCATCGCGGCGGCCGTGCAGACGCCACGATCGTAGTTGGCCGTACCGAGGCAGCTAACGAGCCCGATCTCGGCGTTCGGCACGGGCCGTCCGAGCGGCCGCCCGGTCACCTGGGCGATGGCTTCGGTGACGTGCACAAAGCCGCCGCCGGCTCCGGCCTGGCCGAGCGACAGCATGCCGCCGGACGTATTGACGGGCATGTCGCCCTCAACCGTCAGATCTTTCTCGCGCACCAGCCTGATCGCGTCTCCCGGCTGAGAGAAGCCAATCGCTTCGAGCTCCAGCGCGACCATTACCGGGTAGTCATCATAGGCCTCGACGAAGTCGACGTCCTGCGGGCCGATGCCGGCCATGTCGTAGAGCAGGCCGCATTCCTCCGCGATGCCGAAACGCGCGACGACAGGATCCTCCTGATAGGCATTATGCCGCTCAACGGCACCGGCGATCAGCGCATAGGGCAGGCCGAGCGATCTTGCCCGATCCTCGGCCATCACCAGAAAGCCCTCACCGCCGCACACGCGCGGCACGCAGTCAAACAGCACCAGCGGCTCGGAGATCGGCCTCGCGTTCAGATAGGCGTCCATCGTCAGTTGTGTGCCGAACAGTGCCATGGGATGGCCCATGCTGTTGGCGCGCTGGGCAATGCAGATGCGCCCGAAATCCTCGCGCGTCGCGCCGAACTCGGACATGTAGCTGCCGGTGATCAGCGCAAAGACGGCGTTCATGCCGCCGCCGCCATTCGGATAGACATGGTCGCGGCTGAAGGTCGAGAAGGCGGCGTTGAAGCCGTAACCCTGTTGGGCAATATCGCCGGCCACACAGGCGACGACCTCAGCATCCCCGTCCTGCACAGCGCGGGCGGCTCGCTTGAGCGCCATCACGCCGCAGGCGCCGCCATAAGGGAAATCGATCAGGAAGCGCGGGCTGATTCCGAAGACCTGGGTCATCGACGCGCCGTTGTCGGGCGCCATCTGGTAGCTCGAAACGGCAAGCCCATCGATCTCGGACTTGTCGATCCCCGAGCGCCCGACCAGCTCCGCAAAAGCCCGTCCGAGAAACCAGGGCATGGTGCGCCGGCTGGTCCGGACATATTCGCAGGAGACCGGTGTCGTGACCGCAATGCCGGAATAATCCCTTGGCCTTCCGGTCATGAAGAGGCCCCGCTCTCTGCCCTGGCGGCGGTCTCCGATTCCTGCCTGAGCACCGCTTCAAGCTCGCGGCGGATGATCTTGCCGCTGGCGCTGCGCCGAAGATCGGTCTCGGCTACGAACCGGACTTCCTTCGGGATCTTGTAGCGGGCGATCTGCCCCTCGCAGGCGGCGATCGCCTTTTCCGCGGTGAGGGCGGAGCCGGCGCGCGGCACGATAAAGGCGACGGGGACTTCGCCCCATTTCGGATCGGGCTTGCGAACCACGACCACGTCGGCGACCCCGGGAAGCGCGATCAAGATGCGCTCGATCTCCGCCGGGTAGATGTTCTCGCCGCCTGACTTGATCAGGTATTTGCGGCGGTCGACGAAGTCGAGCGTCCCGTCCGGGTTCCGCCGCAGCACGTCCCCGGTATGATACCAGCCGCCGCGCAGCACCTGCGCATTGACTTCCGGCGCGCGCCAATAGCCGCTGAACAGCGTCGGGCCGCGATAGCAGACCTCGCCCGGCTCTCCGTCCGGCACGATGTTGTCGTCCTCGTCCACGAGCTTGATCAACCCGTAGGAGCTCTGCTCCTTGGAAAGCCGCATTGGAACGACGCCGACCGGGATGGAGGATTTCGACGCCGGAGGCCAGCCGCATTCGGTCGTGCCGAAGCTATTGCAATAGGGCGCGTTCACAAGCTCGGTCAGCGCTGCGATGCTCGTCGGTGGAACGAGGTCCGGCACCACGCCGACCGTGCGAACGCTGAGTGGACGCACACCCGTCGACCGCAGCGCTTCGATGACCCTGTCGACGACGCCCGGGAACACGGTCAGATGCGCGATCCTTTCGCGCGAGGCGACCTCGCACAGCTTCTCGGCGTCGAAGCCGTCCATGACGACAACCTTGGCGCCGCGGATCAAGGTCGCGATGGTATGATCGGTGCCGCTCAGGTGAAACATCGGCGCCCAGGCGATGAAGCCATCGTCGGACGCTATCGGAACCGGCTCTATCCGCTGGAGCATGGCGCGCATGATTTCCGCGCGTTGGCTGACCACGGCCGCCTTCGGCTGGCCGGTGGTTCCCGATGTGTAGATGATGATCAGCCCGTCCTCGGCCGAGGCAAGCTCCGGCGGCTCCCGGCTGTCGGAGCGCGCGAGCGCGGATTCGTAGGCTTCGCCGAGCGCGAGCGTCGCTGTCGGAGCGAGATCGAGCCGACCGAGCACCGGCGCCAGGCGCTCCGAGCAAAGTATCAGCTTGGGCTCGATCAGGTGCAGACAATGGGCCAGCTCGGCGTCGGCCAGCCGCCAGTTCTGACAGCCGACAAGAACGCCAAGCTTGGCGGCCGCCATAAGCAGCTCGACATATTCGTTGCGGTTCTCGGAGAGCATGGCGACACGGTCGCCTCGGCCGATGCCGCGAGACGCCATGAGATGAACCAGCCGGTTCACGCGGTCGTTCAGCTCGGCGTAGCTCCAGATCCGTCCCTTGAACTCCACCGCCGGCCGGTGGGCACCCAGGGCTACTTGTTCGCGGAAGAGCGAGCCGACCGTGACCTGATAACCTTGGGACGCGAGCTCGGCATCAAGACCCGTGCCTGTGGCCGTCATGATCATTCACGCATCTCCGAAAGGTGCGGGCCAAGTCCGCTGCGGCCCTGCCGAGCCCGTGGTGGGGAGGAGGACGGTGCATGGCGGCCTCCATGCACCGTCAGGTTCCCGGCTCCAACCGGCGCCGAGGCGTTCTGGATTACTTCCGGTTATAGAGCTCGCCGGCGAGCTCGAGACGCTCCGGCTGCTTGTCGACGTCGGCGTGTCCAAGCAACTTGCCGAAAACGCGCCAATGCAGCTCCTCCGGCACCATCTCGTCCATGCCACCAGTCGCGATCGAAAGGCCGTCCTTGGCGAAGTGGAGCTGACCTTCAGGGCTCAGCAGGTAGTTCATGAAGAGCTTCGCCGCGTTGGGATTGGGACCGCCCTTGATCATCGCAACCGAGATCGGAGTGTAAGGCGAGCCTTCCTCCGGCACGACACCCTTCACCGGCAGGCCTTCAAGTTCGGACAACTCGGCGAGATTGAACGGAATGGAGAGGGCGAACTCACCTCGCGCGACACGCTTGGCCTTGTCGCGGATGGAGCGGTCGTACTGCAGCTCGTTCAGCGCCAGTGCCTTGTGGAAGTCCTCGCCGTATGCATCAAGCATCACGGCAAACCAGCTCTGGCCGCCGCTCGGCACGGTCATCTCGTCGGAGAGGATCTGACCTTTCCACTTCGGATCGGTGAGGTCCATCCAGCTCTTCGGCTCTTCGCTTTCCGATACCATGTCGGTGTTCACGGCAATGCCGTAGGTCACGTTGAAGACCGGCACCTCCTCGGGAATCCAGGGCTCCTGGGTGAGCAGGGATTCGTTGGGCAGCGGGCCGTGCCCGGTGAGCACGTCGAACTCGGACATCGGCACCAGTCCGGTCACGCCCATCATGACGACATCGCCGGTGTTCTGCTCGTTGGTCACTTCGATACGGATACGCTCGATCATCTCGGCGCCGCGCAGACCTTGCAGCATGTCGACGCGGATGCCGTATTCCTCCTCGAACGCCTGCGCCGCGGCGATCGGCTGCGGCCACCCTGCCTGAGCGTTGTAGAAGACGACCGCGCCTTCCTCCTTGGCGGCCGTCTCGATCGCGGCCCAGTCCTCCTGTGCCGCGGCCGCGGTCGCGAACCCCAGCATCACGGCGCCGGTCGCGGCAATACATCCGGTCCATCGTCCAATCGACATCATTTCCTCCCTTGAATCTTTTTGTTGCTCCGGCAACCGCTTCATATTAGTCACTGATTTCCTTCTGGTCAAACGATTGATCTAGCTTCCCGGGAGCGGCCGGCGCGGCGGGCGTGTCGTGGCCAGTGGCCTTCAGTGGCCCGGACTCAGGGACGAATGGCCCAGGCGCCGCCAGGCGCGACGGAAAGCTGCACCGCGTCGCCGACGGCGATGCGCTGAAGCGCGGGCGCTTCGACGTGCAGACTGCGGCCGCTAGCATCGACCGTGATCGAACGCTGCGCGCCGCGATAGATCGACTCGATCACCTGTCCAAGCCAGGAAATCTGTCCTTTCGTCCCCTCCACCGGGACGCCGACACGCAGGTTCTCCGGACGCACCATGACCTTGACCGGCTCGCCTTCTGCATAGGCTTCGCCCGCATGAACGGCGCCGCTCCACCCCTCGCCCGTCGCTTCGAGCAAGAAGAGATCGCCCTGTGCCTTGCAGGCCGTCACCGTGCCGTCGGCGAAATTCGGCGAGCCGAAGAAGGCGGCGACGGCATGGTTCCTGGGGCGTTCGTAGACATCCTCGGGCGATCCGATCTGCAGCACCTTGCCCGCTTCCATCACAATGACGCGGTCGGACAGGGCCATCGCCTCCGCCTGGTCGTGCGTGACGTAGAGGGCCGTGATGCCGAGACGCTTCTGGATGGCACGGAACTCGTCCCCGGTCTGCGTGCGAAGCTTGGCGTCGAGATTGGACAGCGGCTCGTCGAGCAGCAGCACTTCGGGCTCGAAGACCAACGCCCGGGCGATGGCGACGCGCTGTTGCTGCCCGCCGGAAAGCAGCGGCGCGGGCCGGTCCGCAAAGTCCTCCATCTCGACGAGACGCAGCGCCTGCGTGACCCTTTCCCTTATCTCCGCCGACCTCCGTCTGCGGATGCGGAGGGGATAGCCGACATTGTCGAACACGGTCATGTGCGGCCAGATTGCGTACGATTGGAAGACCATGCCGAGGCGGCGATGGTCCGGCGACACGAATATGCGCGCCTTTGGATCGCTCACGACGCGATCGCCGATGTGGATGCGGCCCCCGTCGTTCTCCTCCAGGCCCGCCACCATGCGCAGCGTCGTGGTCTTTCCGCAGCCCGAAGGGCCGAGGAGCGTGACGAACTCGCTCTTCTCGACCCTGAGATCGATTCCGTCGACGGCGAATGTGTCGCCAAAGCGGCGGGTCACGGATTCGAGGAGGATGCCCTGCACGGTATCTCTCTCTATCCTGAATCAGAGCGAGCTGACATGGCGCTTGATGAGGATGAGCTGCACCCAGCGGAACACGAACACCAGCAACATGGTGAGCAGGCCGATCACCATAACCTCCTCCTGCCGGCCCGCCGCCCAAAGGTTCAGCATGATCACCGAAAGCACCTCCGAGTTGATCGAATAAAGCAGCACCGACGCGCTGAGCTCGCGCATGATGCCGAAGAAGGTCAGCGTCCAGCCGACCGCGAAAGCCGGCCATGACAGCGCCACCAGGATGCGCCAGAGCGTCTGCCACCAGCTTGCGCCGTGAACACGCGAAGATTCCTCAAGGTCGAACGAGAGCTGCTGGTAGGACCCAGTCATGATGCGCACGGCCAGCGGCGTGCCGAGGGTCATGTAGGCCAGCAGCAGCGCCCATACCGTGCCGTATATCTGGATCGGCCCTGGGATGATGGCATAGCCCCACAGCAGTCCGATGCCGAGCACCATGCCCGGCATCATCCAGGGCAGCCAGGCCAGCGCGTCGATCAGCCGGCGCCCGCGCCACCGCGTGCGCACCGAGACATAGGCGACCATGCCGCCGAGCATCATCGTGGCGGTCGAGCCGACGAAGCCAAGCAGCATCGTGTTGCGGAACGCCCGCCAGATCTCTCGGCTCTCGAATACGTTGATGTAGTTCTGCAGCGTGAGCATGTCCCTCTGGTAGAAGCCTATGAAGCGGACGAAGGAGCCGAGGAGGAGCTGACCGAGCGGCAAGAGCACAGCAAGGACGAAGAACAGCATGCAGGCGGCGAATGCCACCCAGCGCCAGGGGCCGAGCCGTATCAGGCCGGGCGAATAGCCCTTGCCGCTGACCGTCACGAAGCTGCGTCCGCCGAGCAGGCGCCACTGTGCCACGACCAGCAGGAACATGAAGATCATAATCGAGAAGGCGAGCGCGGTGGCGTACTGGTAATCCGGAACGGCACTGACGTTGATCGCCCTGTAGATCTCGGTGACCAGAACCTGGATGTTGGCCGGCGTGCCGAAGAACAGTGGCGACTCGAACGCCTCGATGCCGCGCATGAAGCTGAGGATGAAGGCGCTCGAGATCAGCGGCAGCATGAGGACGAGAGTGATGCGGAAGAACGTCTGGGTGCGCGAGGCGCCCGACATCCGACTCGATTCCTCCAGCGCGGGATCCATGGCGCGGAAGGCGTCGACCGTGAGAAGGAAGACGAAGGGCACGGTGTACTGGATCATGTGCCAGACCACGCCGCCGAAGGAGTAGACGTTGACCAGAGCGCCGTCGAAGCCCGTCAGCCATCGCCATGCCAGATTGATGGCACCCACCTGGACGTTGCCGAGCAGGGCCCAGGCCGTCGCCGTGATGATCGGCGGGACGAAGAATGGCAGCGTGATCAGCACTTCCAGCGCGCCCCGGAAGGGTGTGTCGGTGCGCGCCACGATCCAGGCAAATGCCACGGCAACGGCAACGGAGATGACCGTCTTGACCGTGGAGATGGCGACCGAGTTCCACAGGATCTCGAGATTCCCCGCCGACAGCACCTTGCTGTATCCGTCAAGGTTGAACTCCCCTGGAAGGCCGGGCGGCGAGGAATGCAGGCTGCCGAAGAACAGCGTCGCCAGCGGATAGACGGTCAAAAAGGTAAGCAGCAGCACCAGCCCGTAGAGCCAGAGATTTCCTCTGCGTATCAACTTCGCCCTCCCCTCACCGCGTCCGTCGGCACCGGCTTCTTCTTCATTCGGCAGCCTGGTGTGCTGCCTCCGACATCCCGCCCTTCCGCCTATGGCAGCAGCACCGACGAGCCGATCGTCTTGCGGCCGACAAGATCGCGATGCGCCTGCGCCACGTCCTCCAGTCGGTATTTCTGGCCGATATGAACCCTGATCGCCCCGGATGTCAGCATCTCCAACGACCGTTTCGCTGAGCGGCGAAAGGCCGCCGGCGTCGGATTGTGCTGGTGCACCGACGGCCGGGTCAGATAGACGCTGCCCGCCTTCGACAGCTCGGCGGTGTCGAAGCAGTCGGGCCGGCCGGACGATATGCCGTAGAGCACGCAGGTTCCCCGGAATCGCAGGCAGTCCAGCGAACCCTGGAGCGTGTCCAGGCCGACGCTGTCATAGACGCATGCGACACCCTTGCCGCCGGTGATCTCCCGCGCCGCCTTCACGAAGTCGTCGCGGACATAGTTGATCGTGTGGTCGCAGCCATATGAGCGCGCCACCTCGGCCTTCTCGTCGGTGCTCATCGTGCCGATGACGGTCGCGCCCAGATGTTTCGCCCATTGGGTGAGGATAAGCCCGGTGGCGCCGGCCGCGGCATGGACCAGCACGGTATCGCCCCTGCGGACGCGGCAGGCCCGGTTGACCAGCATGTCGGCGGTCATCGCCTTCACGAGATAGGCGGCAGCCGTCTCCTCGCTGACCCCGTCCAACAACTTAACAAGGCGCTCGACGGGATAGTTGCGCATGTCGGTGTAGGATCCGCCGGGCGGCGAATACCAGTAGGCGACACGGTCGCCCTCCCGGAACCCTCGAACACCGGGACCCACAGCGTCCACGATACCGGCGCCCTCGGTGCCGAGTATCATCGGCAGCGGCGTCTCGTAGCGGGCTTCGAGCCTCGTGCCCTCGCGATGCCCGGGCTCATTGAAGTTGAGGCCGATGGCGGTCTGGCGGATGCGAACCTCGCCGCGTCCGGGGGCGGGCAGCTCGATCTCGTCGAGCCGCATGACCTGGGGCCCGCCGCGCTCGTGGATCCGGACGGCTCTCGCCAGCATTGCCTCGCATCCTCCCGGCCCGGGATTTCACCGATCCCGTGGCTTTCTGTTGCCTCGCACCTGACGCATCCGCGGCAATGGGTAGATCAATCGTTTGATCATTCTGCATCAAGAAGCAACTTGTCAACTACCGGAGGTGACATGGTTGGCGGAAAGAAGTGTGCGAGTACCGACGGGCTATCCACTATGTTGGCGGCGCCGCGGTCGTGCCCCGGTCGGAAATCGTGGTTTCCAACGTGACCTGACGGGGATCGTCCGGCGAGAGGTCGAATTCCAGCGACTTTATCAGATACTCGGCCGCGCGCTCCCCGATCTCCTCGATCGGCACGCAGATGCTGGTCACGATCGGGTCGGGCACCGCGCTGAACCCCAGGACGGACATATCTTCGGGCACGCGAATGCCGGCGGCATGCGCAGCGTCCATTATGCCGTCGACAAGCGTCGTCCGTGGCACGAACACTGCCGTCGGCCTTCTTTCCACGGGAAGCTCGAGCACCGCCTGCATGGCGCGGCGCGCCTCCGCCCGCGTGCCGAGGCCGGTGGCAACCAGCGCCGGGTCGACCTGCCTGCTCGCCTCCGCCATCACTTCGAGGAAGCCGGTCCGCCGGCCGCTAAGCGGCTCGACGGTCATGTCGCCATCGAAATAGGCGATCCGCGCGTGCCCCAGCGTTGTCAGATGCTCGCCCCCGAGCCGACCGACGCGGGCTGAATCCGTACCGAACCACGGATCATCGCTGTCCTTGCGGCGCCGGTTCATCAGCACATAGGGAATGTTGCGCCGGCGCACCATCTCGATCGAAGGATCTTCCGCGCGCGCGGTCGCGAACAGGAGCCCGTCTATGTGCCCTTCGCAGAGCGCCGACACCACCTTGATCGACCGTTCGGGATCGTCGTCGGTGTTGCACAGGATCACATCGTAGCCGGACCGGTTGGCGCGCGCCTCGACGGCCCGGAACAACCAGGAATGAAAGGGGTTGGTAATATCCGGGGTCAACACCGCCAGGATGTGCGTACGACGCATGCGAAGCGATTGCGCGACCCGGTTCGGCCGATATCCGGTACGCTCGACAACCTCTAGAATGTGAGCCCGCTTCTTCGGCGATATCCGGGCGCTGGGGTCAGCCCGCAAGACACGCGAGACAAGCGAAGGATCAACCCCGACCTCCTTTGCAATGGTCGCGAGGCTGACGCTTGCGCCATCAGTCTCAGAGGAACTGCCGCTCGTCATTGCACCTGTGCTGGCCGATTCAATTTCGTGCGATGACGTTACAACGGGCAGTGGCCAAGCGCAAAACTCGGCTTCTTCAGTCAGGCGGCGCACGTCCAGTACTCGCGCTTGGAGAGCAATCCGCGCAATGCTGGGGAAGCCGCTGCGCTCGGCCGCTCCGTTCAGATAGAGGAGGCGGAGCGCTTCGCCGCGAACGTGCTGCCGGTGATCCGATCAATCCGATCAGCCGGCGTGAGAAGAAGCGCAACGCCGAGACCGCGCCGGTGATGCTGGGCGGCTGCACGCCGGCTCGCGTCTGACTGAGCTGGAAACGCCGCAGATCCTCGGGCGTCGCCGTATCGGGCGAGCGGCCGATGAAGGTGGCGAACGCCTTCACGCAGCGAATGTAGTCCCGGCATGTGGCCTCGCTGAAGCCGCGCACGCTCATGTCTTCTCTCGCGGCTGACCCCTCGACCTATCCTCGTCAGGGCTGTTCGCCGATCCGCGGGGAGGACGGCACTCTGCTGCCCGTCCGCTCCTTGGCGGCCCCGAGCGCAATCATGAGCGTCTGCACCAAGCATATGGCCCCAGCGATCGGGCGGAATTGATGGCTATCGGCCTCGTCGACGAGCAGGCTGAGTGCGGAGTAGCGAGCGAGCGGGCTTGTCGGCACGTCGGTGATCGTAAGCACCGGCACACCTCGCAGGTGCACGTCCTGCACGATGTCGACCACAGCAGGCGTGTATTCTGCGAATGCAACCGCCACGAGGACATCGCTATCGCGCATGGTCGCGGCCTGCTGCGGCACCATTCCGCCGACGAAGTCCAGGAACGTGCATCTGAGCTCGAGTCGCGTCAGGCCGTAGGCGATGTACGAAGCAATCGGGAACGCGCGCCGCTGCCCGATGACATAGATGTGGTCGGCGTCGCTCAGCATCATCAGAGCCTGGCGAAGATCCTCGGCCCTGGCGGTTTGCTTCAAGTGCGCGAGGCTTGTCATCGAGACGTCGGCGAACTCTGCCAGGAGAGCGGACGGATCGGCGAAAGCAGTCTGGCTGAGTCGCTTCCGATCCCGGTATGCCTGCTGTCGGAGCGACGGCTCGCCTTCGATGAGCCGCAGGCGGAAAACCTTCTGGAGCGGAGAGAAGCCGCTGAAGCCGAACTCCTTGGCGAAGCGAACAACAGTCGACGGCTGGACGCCGGCGCGCCCGGCGATCTCGGTAATCGTTGCCAGCGCGAAGGCGTTTGGGTCTTCGAGCGCCAGGCGGGTGAGGCGCTGCAGATGCGGGCTGAGGGCCTCGTAGCGCCCCCTGAGGCGCACACGGAAGGCGTCGAATGTCTCGTTTTCGTTGTCTGCCGGCATGTCGTTATCCGTAACGCGATCGTTCACAGGCGTTCCCCGCATCAAAATCACCCCAGGATCACACATCTACTCTTGCGCTGGAGATTGAAATTTCTTTCAATAGAAAGAAAGTTCGTTCATATCCGCCAGAAGAGCGGTGGGCTCCAGAAAGCTAGCGATCCGCGGGGTCGCGCCAAAAGGGAGGATGAAAATGTCTCGCAACTCGTTGTCACGCCGTTCCTTTTTCACCCAGTCGGGGGCTCTGATCGCGGGCGCCGCGCTGATCGGTCCGTGGAAGCACAATCGCGCCTACGCGACCGAAAAGCCGCTGAAGATCGGGATAACCTCGGATGCCAGCGGGCAGTACGCCAACAGCGGCGCAAGCGATCGGCGCGGCATGATGATGGCCATCGAGGAGTTCAACGCGAAGGGCGGCGTCCTCGGCCGGCGCATCGAAACGGTCCATATCGACACCGAGACCACCCCGGCGACCGGGAGCCGCGTCGCGGAACGCATGATCACGCGTGAGGAGTGCGGCTTTCTGATCGGCGCCGTCCATTCCGGCGTCGCCAACGCCATTTCGCAGGTCGCGCAGAAATACGGGACGATCTACCTCAACACCAATTCGTCCTCGCCCACCGAGGCTGGCGAGAACTGCCACCGCGTCAAGTTCGTCTGGGACGGCAACGGCACCAACTTCGCCAAGGCCGCGGTCGCCAACGCCATTACCACGGTCGGGCGCAAGTGGCTGCTGCTCACCAACGACTACGTCTGGGGTCACGACACGTCTAAGGCCACACGCCGGCTGGTCGAAGAGTATGGCGGCGAGATTGTCGAAGAGATCCTCGTGCCGCAGGGTACCCGCGACTTCTCCTCTATTCTTCTCACGGTCCAGCAGCTCGGTCCGGACGTCGTGGCGGCGGCCGTCGGAGGCGATGACCAGAAGGCCATGCGCACCCAGGTTGCCCAGCTCGGCATGGGCCAGCAACCGGCGTGGATCAACAACCAGCAGGACTGGCCCGACGTCTACGGCCTGCCGCTCGACAACCTCTTCGGGGTTTTCGGCACCACCTGGTACTACAAGCTCGACCTTCCCGGCGTTGCCGATTTCGTAAAGCGCTATCAGGAGATGTTCCCGGACACCGCGATGCGCGTGCCAGGCAATGTCCTCTACAACGGCTACGTCGCCACCCGAGAGCTCCTGCGCGCGGTGGAGGAGGCGGGCACCACCAACAACATCGCTGTCATCAAGAAGCTCGAAGGCCGCAAGATGTCGGCGGCCGACCGCATGCAGCACGACGATGCCTGGATCGACGCGGATACGCATCAGGTCCAGCAGACGATATACTTGGCGACCGCGAATGTCGGGACCGAGGACGCCGACGACATGTTCGAGGTCCTGAGCCACACGGCGCCCGACAAGGTGCTCGACACTTCCGCCAAGGGCGCCTGCAAGCTCGAGTCCTACGACGCGACACCGACCTACGAGGTGTAGCGCCGGCCTCGCACGCGGGAGGGGGCGGCTCCGGTTCCGCCGCCCCCTCACCAGAAATGTCCGCCGCGTGAACCGCGAGACGGAGGCTGTTTGTCCCTTCTGCCGCACATACTGAACGGTCTCACGCTCGGCCTGCTCTTCGCGTTGATCGCGCTCGGCTTCACGCTGATCGTCGGCGTGATGGAGGTGATCAATCTCGCGCACGGATCGCTGTTTGCGCTCGGCGCCTATTTTGCGTTGACGATCCTCGGCGGCGGCTGGATCGAGGGCACGGCGTTCGGCGAGTGGTGGCTGAGCCTGCCGCTCGCGGCGCGCTACGTCTTGGCGCTGGCGCTCGGTCCGGCGCTCGCAGGCATCGCCGGGATGCTCCTCGAGGTCTGCCTGCGTCGCACCTACGGCAAGGCGCCGCTCTACGGCCTGCTTCTGACCTTCGGGGCGGCGCTGGTCATCGAGGAGACGATCCGGCTGGTCTGGGGCACCGGCGAGAAAAGCCTGCCGTTGCCGCAGACAATCAACGGCGCGATTCTCATCGGCGGACTCATCTTCTCGCAGTACAAGATATTCGCCGCTATCTTCGCGCTCGCCGCCATCGCCGCGGTGTGGCTTTTCCTCGAACGCACGCCCTACGGCGCCATCATCAAGGCCGGTGCGCATGACAGCGAGATGGTGCGCGCGCTTGGCTACGACCTGTCGAAGCTGCGCATGCTCGTCTTCGCCTTCGGCGCGGCGCTCGCGGGTCTTGCCGGCGTGGTCATGGTGCCGATCTGGGGGCTCAGGCCGCATCTCGGCGTCGACGTCGTCATCCCCGCCTTCCTCATCATCGTGCTCGGCGGCGTCGGCAGCTTCTGGGGCGCCGTCGTGGCGGCAGTTCTCGTCGGCCTCGCAGTCGGCATCACCGGCGCCTACGCCTCGGCGTGGTCGCTGATGTCGATGTACCTGCTCTTGATCGCGGTGGTCAGCTTTCGCGCGCGCGGCCTTTTCGGCCGCAAGAGCGCCCTCGAAGCCTGAGGCGATGGTCTCGCTCTCCGACATCTCGCCGCGTTCCGGCGCCTGGGTGACGCCACAAATGGTAATCCTCGCCGTCGCTATGCTGAGCGCGCCGTTCTGGCTTCATTCGGTCGGGCTCTATCAGTATCTCGGAATCGAGATCGCGATTTGGATGATCTACGCGCTCGGCTTTAACCTCCTCTTCGGGTATGGCGGGCTGCATTCTTTCGGACACGGCGCCTATCTCGGCATCGGCGCCTATGCCTTCGGGCTCTTCCAGCATCATGTCGCGGTGAGCCTCTGGGGCGGGCTCCTCGCGGCGATCGTCGCCGCCGGAATCGCCGGCTCGCTCGTCGGCGCGGCCGTGTCGCATCGGCGCGGCATCTACTTCGCCCTCCTGACGATCGCCTACGGCCAGGTCGCCTGGTTCTGCGCGATCAAGCTGCACTGGCTGACCGGCGGCGAGGACGGGCTCCTCAATATCCCGCGTCCGGCGCTCGATCTCGGCTTCTCCGTCATCGACCTCAACGACAACACGGCGCTCTATTATTTCGTGACGGCGGCGCTCTCCGCGACGATTGTCCTCCTCTGGCGGATCGCCAACTCGCCCTTCGGCCGGGTCCTGCAATCCGTCCGCCAGAACGAGATGCGCACCGCCTTCGTCGGCTACGAGGTCTGGCGCTTCAAATGGGCGACCTTCGTGATCTCGACGGTGTTCGCCGGCCTCGCGGGCGGGCTCTTCGCGATGGCGCAGGAAAGCGCCTATCCCGACGTGATGAGCCTGCACCAGTCCGGCCTCATCGTCATGATGGTGCTGGTCGGAGGCGGGCTGGTGAATTTCTGGGGACCGGTGCTCGGCGTCGTCCTCTACTTCGTGGCGCGCGACGTGCTCGGGGCGATGACCGAGACGTGGCTGCTCTGGTACGGGCTGATGTTCGTCGTCATGGTCATGTTCCGGCCCGAGGGACTGGCCGGCGCGCTGCACGTGCTGCGCAAACGACTCGGCGTGCCCGCAGCGCTGCGCCGCGCGCCGGTGGAGCAGGCGTGATGGCGTTCTTCGAGGCCGAGCACATCCACAAGCGCTTCGGCGCGCAGGTCGTCCTTGAAGACGTCTCGCTTTCCTTCGGCGAGGGCGACGTCAGCGGGATCATGGGCCCGAACGGGGCCGGCAAGACCACCTGCTTCCATGTCCTGACCGGGCATTACAAGCCCGATCGCGGCGACATCCGCTTCGCGGGTGAGCCGATCACCGGGCTCTCGCCGCAATCCCTGGCGCGGAAGGGCATCTCGCGTTCCTTCCAGATCATGAACCTGTTCGACCAGTCGGCGGTGATCGAGAACGTCATGGTGGCGCTGCCGGAGTTCCGCGCGCGACGGCGGCAGATGACGACTTCCGTCTTCGACGACGCGGCGCTCGTCGAAGGGGCGCGCGAAATTCTCGATCAGGTCGGCCTCGTGGCGCGGGCGTGGGAGCCGGCGGCCTCGCTGCCCTATGGCGACCGGCGGGCCCTCGAGATCGGC
>CAZMJQ010000189.1:0-10266 GCA_964566475.1 uncultured Propylenella sp.
CGTAATCTCGTCCCACCAATCGGCGAGCGCCGCCTTCTTCGGCTTGCCGACCTCCTTGCGCCACACCAGCAGCATGTCCTCCATGACCTGCCCCGCATCCCCCACGATCGGCACGTCGGCGCGGATGTTCTTGTTGATGGAAGAGGCGTCGACATCGACGTGGATCTTGCGCGAGCCCGGCGAGAAGGCGTCGGTGCGGCCGGTGATGCGGTCGTCGAAGCGCGCGCCGATGCAGACCATCAGGTCGCAATCGTGCATCGCCATGTTGGCTTCGTAAGTGCCGTGCATGCCGAGCATGCCGAGCCAGTTCTCGCCCGAAGCGGGATAGGCGCCGAGCCCCATCAGCGTGGAGGTGATCGGGAAGCCGGTCGCCGCCACGAGCTCGCGCAGGAGTTGGCTGGCCTGCGGCCCTGAATTGATGATCCCGCCTCCCGTGTAGAAGACCGGACGCTTGGCCTCCGCCATCAGCGCGACGGCAAGGCGTATCTGCTCGGCCGCCCCCTTCCCCGCCGGACGATAGCCGCTGTGGCCGCGGCGGATCTCCTGCGGCCCCCTGTAGGTCCCGGTGGCGAACTGGATGTCTTTGGGGATGTCGACCACGACCGGGCCCGGGCGGCCCGTTGTGGCGACATAGAACGCCTCGTGGATGACGCGCGACAGGTCGTTCACGTCCTTCACCAGCCAGTTGTGCTTGGTGCAGGGGCGCGTGATGCCGACCGTGTCGCATTCCTGGAAGGCGTCGTTGCCGATGAGGTGGGTGGGCACCTGGCCCGTGAGGCAGACGAGCGGGATGGAGTCCATCATCGCGTCGGTCAGCGCCGTCACCATGTTGGTGGCGCCCGGCCCGGAGGTGACCAGCACCACGCCGGCCTTGCCGGTGGAGCGGGCGTAGCCCTCGGCCGCATGGCCGGCGCCCTGCTCATGGCGCACGAGGATGTGCTTCACCTTCTCCTGCTGGAAGAGCTCGTCGTAGATCGGGAGCACGGCCCCGCCGGGATAGCCGAAAATGTGCTCCACGCCCTGATCCGCCAGGGCCCTCAGGACAATCTCCGCACCAGTCATCTGCTCGGGCATCTTCCCCACTCCGGCTCCGCTCTCGGCCATTCGACCAATAAAAAAGGGCCCCGAGAGGACCCTTTGCACGCGCACCACCGTTCGCGACGACCCTATGGGGCCGCCCCGGCGGTGCGCAGACCTACGATAAGCTCACGCTTGATCATGCGGGTCTTTTAGCGGCGCGCGGCGACCCCGGTCAAGCATTGTTCGGATGCCGCAAGGGGCGCCGGGCCTCCAGCGGAACCGTAACGCCCCGTTAAGGCTGCCGCCTAACCCTGTCTTCATCGACTTTGCGTTTATTGAAGCCCGAGACTTTTCGCTGATTTTTCCGGGAGATGGGCAGTGCTTCTTTCAGAAGGCCAGATTCTGCAAAGCCACGATCCGAAGCTCGTCCTCCTGGCCGCGGCGATCTGCACCCTCGGCAGCTTCATAACGGTCTTTCTCTACGCGCAGGCGCGCGAGATGCACGGCCAGGGGCGCGGCGGCTGGCTGTTCCTTGCCGGGTTCGCCGCCGGCGCGGTCATGTGGACCACACACTTCGTCGCGCTCCTCGCCTTCCAGCCCGAGATCAGCATCGGCTTCGATCCCGCGCTGACGGGCGGCGCGTTCTTCGTCGGCGTGCTGCTCGCCACCATCGGCATGGCAATTGCGGCCTACGGGCCCGGGCATGCAGGGTTGGTCGGCGGCGGGGTCGTCGGCCTTGCGGCGGTCGCCATGCACTTCACCGCCATGGCCAGCCTGCACGTCACCGGCCAGATCATCTGGAACCCCACTCTGGTGGCCATGGGCGTCGTGCTCGCCATAACGGCCGGCGCGTTGGCCATCGGGCGCGCCAGGCACGAAGGCCGCAACGTCCAGGTCATCGCGCCCCTGCTTCTCGCCTCCGGCATCTGCGTCATGCATTTCGTCGGAATGGCGGCGATCACGATCGCGCCGAGCACCACGATCCCGATTCCGGCCCAGACGATCGACCCGACGATCCTCGGCTACTTCGTGGCTGCCATGGTGCTGCTCCTCCTCGGCACGGGCGTCGCAACCACGATGATCGCCCGCGGCGCGCGCAAGGACGCGCAGACGCAGCTGAGGAACATCGCCGACGCCTCGGTGGAAGGACTGATCCTGACCGACGGGACGACCATCCTCGATTTCAACGAGAGCATCCGCACGCTTGCCGGCCCCACGCGCGGCGCGGAGATGCGCGGCAAGGCGATCTGGGACATCCTCGACTACAACGGCGACCGCTCGCTGACACGGTTCGAGGCGCAGATGCGCGCCGATGACGGCCCGGTCCCCGTCGAGGTCATCGCGCGCGACACCGAGGCGGAAGGCGCGGTGCGGAAGATCTACGCCGTCCGCGACCTGCGCGAACGCCGCGCCGCGGAGAAGCGCATCCTCTACCTCGCGCATTTCGACACGCTGACGGGGCTGCCGAACCGCGCGTCGTTCCAGGACCGGCTGGAGAACGACATTGCCGCCGTGACGGCGCGCGACGAAGAGCTGGCGCTGATGATCGTCGATCTCGACCGCTTCAAGGAGATCAACGACGTACACGGCCATGCCGCAGGCGACGAGCTTCTGAAGGCCACCGCCGAGCGGATCGTGGCGCTGCTCTCGCACAACGAGTTCGCCGCGCGTCTGGGCGGCGACGAGTTCGTCATCGTGCAGACCGGCCGCGAGCAGCCGTCCTCGGCCTCGCGCCTGGCGGACAAGCTGCTGGAATCGTTCTCGCGACCGGTGCTCCTGGCGGGGCAGCCTTTCCATGTCGGCATGACGGTGGGCGTCGCGGTCTGCCCGCGCGACGGGAGCGACACGCGGAGCCTGCTCGCCAACGCGGATCTCGCTCTCTATCGCGCCAAGGAGCTCGGCCGCGCCCGCGTCTGCTTCTTCACCAAGGACATGGACGAGACGGTCCGGCAGCGGCGCATCCTGGCGCAGCAGCTGACCCAGGCGATCGAGCGCGACGAGCTGGAGGTGCATTACCAGGCGCAGGCCTCGATCTCGTCGGGAGAGGTCATCGGCTTCGAGGCGCTGGCCCGATGGAACCACCCGACGCACGGCTACATCTCGCCTTCGGAGTTCATTCCGATCGCGGAGGAGACGGACCTCATCCTGCATCTCGGCGAGTGGATACTGCGCCGGGTGTGCTCTGAGGCCGCCAACTGGACGCATCCCTACACGGTGGCGGTCAACCTCTCGCCCATCCAGTTCAAGCTGCCGAACCTGCCGGAGCTGATCCACGAGATTCTGCTGGAAACCGGCATGCCGCCGCACCGGCTGGAGCTGGAGATCACCGAGAGCGCGCTGATCGAGGACCTGCAGCGCACGCTCGACATGCTCCGCCGCATCAAGGCGCTCGGCGTCGCCATCGCCATGGACGATTTCGGCACGGGCTACTCGTCGCTCTCGACGCTGCAGGCCTTTCCCTTCGACAAGCTGAAGATCGATAAGAGCTTCGTCGACAAGATCGGCTCCCGCCAGCAGGCCGCGGTGATCGTGACGGCGGTTCTCGGTCTCGGGCGAAGCCTCGACATTCCGGTCCTTGCCGAGGGCGTAGAGAGCGAGGAGCAGCGCGCCTTCCTCAGCGGCGAGAGCTGCGCCCAGGCGCAGGGCTTCCTGTTCGGCCGGCCGGCGCCGCTGTCGGAGATCATGCACCTCGTCTACGCCAGACCGGGCGAGAAGGTGCCCGCAGCGGCGCTCGCCGAGATCACCGGGGTCGATGCCGCCGCCATCGAGGCGATCCGGGAGGAGGAGGCGCGCAAGGTCGGGTGACGGCGCTCAGGCCTCGCGTCGCGGCCAGCCGGGCATCTGGTTGCGGAACCAGGTGTCCTGCCGCTTGGCGTAGCGCCGCGTCTCCGTCTTCGCATCGGCGATCGCGCGGTCAAGCGGAATGTCCCCGCGCAAATGAGCCGCGAACGGCCTGACGCCGATCGCCTTCATCACCGGCAGATCGGGAGCGAGGCCGCGGGCGAGGAGCGCACGCACTTCCTCCAGCGCGCCCTCCTCCACCATACGCTCGACGCGTGCCTCGATGCGGGCGTGAAGCTCCGGCCGCGGGGTATCGAGGACCATCCGAACAGCCTTATCGGCCGGAAGAAGCGGCGGCTCCCGGGTCCGCTCGTGCCACGAGCGAAGCCCGGCGCCGGTGGCTTCCAGCACTTCCAGCGCGCGGGCGACGCGCTGCGCGTCGCCCGGACGGAGCGACGCGGCCGAGGCCGGGTCGCGGTCGAGAAGCTCCGCATGGAGGGCCGCGGGGCCCTCCACCCCGATACGGTCTGCAACGCTGCGGCGCACATCGGCTGGGACCGGCGGGATGGCGGCGATGCCTTCCGTCAGCGCTTTGAAGTAGAGGCCCGTGCCGCCGACGACGATCGGCAGCGCGCCCGAGGTCTCCGCCTCGCCAAGCGCCCGCTCCACGTCCGCGAGCCAGGCGCCTACCGAATAGCGCGTCCCGGCCGGAACGTGGCCGTAGAGGCGATGCGGCGCGCGCGCCTCTTCGGCGGCGCCGGGGCGGGCGGTGAGGATGCTGAGCGTGTCGTAGACCTGCATGGCGTCGGCGTTCACGATCCACGCCTGCCGCCCGGCGCGCGCGGCATTCTCGGCGAGCTGCAGTGCCAGGGCCGACTTGCCGCTCGCCGTCGGCCCGGCTATCAGCACGGCGCGCGCCGCCCCGATCGTCTCTCGCGAAAGCTCCATGCACAACGTCCTATCGCTCATCGCCGCCGAAACGAAGGCGCTGGGCGGGAGCGATGTCGATCGCGCACGCCGGGCGCTCGACCGCGTGGCGGTGTGCGGGGCGCCGGACTGGCTCTCGCCTGAGGGAGCCTGCGACGTGCCGTTCGATGGCGCGGCCGCCGCAGCGCTTGCGGCTGCGCGCGCGGCGCTCGCGGGCGAGCCCGTCGACGTCAACGCCATGCCGGCGGCAAAGCGCCGCAAGAAGCTGCTCATCGCCGACATGGACTCCACGCTGATCGGCCAGGAATGCATCGACGAGCTCGCCTCGGAGATCGGAATGCGCGACGCGGTGGCGGCCATCACGGAACGGGCCATGCGCGGGGAGATCGCATTCGAGCCGGCGCTGCGGGAGCGCGTCGCACTGCTCAAGGGCATGCCGGCGGAGGTGGTGGCGAAAGTGCTCGCCACGCGCATCACGCTCACGCCGGGCGCCGCCGTGGCGGTGGCGACGATGCGGGCGGCGGGCGCGCACACGGCGCTCGTCTCGGGCGGCTTCACGCTCTTCACCGGGGACATCGCGCGGCGGCTCGGGTTCCACGAGCACCGCGCCAACACGCTTCTCGTCGAGAACGGCCGGTTCACGGGCATGGTGGCGGCGCCGGTGCTCGGCCGCGAGGCAAAGGAGAACGCGCTCGCCGAGCTTGCCGAGGCGCTCGGCCTCGGCGCGGCGGAGACGCTGGGCGTAGGCGACGGCGCCAACGATGCGGGCATGATCCGCCGCGCCGGGCTGGGGGTCGCGTACCGCGCCAAGCCGGCGCTCCGTGCCGTGGCGAATGCGGTCATCGACCACGCCGATCTGACGGCGCTGCTCTTCCTGCAAGGGTACCGGCGCGAGGAATTCGTGGAGGTCGACGCACCGTAGCCCGGATGGAGCCCCCGGGTCCGGCCTTCGGCCGGCCCGAGGTGTGGCCGCGCGCAATCCGGGATCAGCCGTAGCCCTGGGTCCTCGGGTCGAGCGAAGCTCGCCCGAGGATGACAAGCTCAATGAATCGGCGGGGAGCCGGAACTGCGGTCCCGGATTACGCGGCTACGCCGCTCCATCCGGGCTACGGTTACCGGTCCTCGAAGCGGAGCGAGACGAAGCGGAGCGAGTTGCCTTCGCCGGACACCAGGAGCATCACCGTGCGGCGGCCTTCGGCCCTGAGCTCCTCGATGCGGGCGACGACCTCCTCGGGAGCGGCCACGTCCTGCTGGCTGACCTGCAGGATGACGTCGCCTTCCTGAATGCCCTTCTCCTGCGCCTCGCTCCCGGCCTCCACGCTTTGCACGACCACGCCCTCGATCCCAGGCTCGATGGCGTGTGCGCTGCGCAACTCGTCGGTGATGGCCACGAGCGAGAGGCCGAGCATCTGCGCCGCGTCGAGCTGCGGCGCGGCGGCTCCGCCCTCCTCCTCCGCCTCCTCGTCGCTGGGCGCTGCGGCGACCTTGGTCTCCTCGTCCTCCAGCAGCCCGACCTCGACCTGAAGCGTGACGCGATCTCCGTCGCGCATGACGACGACATCGACCGTGTCGCCGGGAGGCGTGTCGGCGACGACGCGCGGAAGGTCGCGCATGGTCTCCACCGGCCTGCCGTCGAACTCCACCACGACATCGCCGTCCTGCATGCCGGCCTCGGCCGCAGGACCTCCATCCGTCACGCCAGCCACAAGCGCGCCCTGCGCCCGTTCCATGCCGAGACCTTCCGCCAGGTCGTCGGTGACGTCCTGGATGCGCACGCCGATCCAGCCGCGCCTGACCTCGCCGAAGCGCCGCAGCTGCTCGATCACCGGCACGGCGATCTCGGTGGGAACGGCGAAGCCGATGCCGATCGAGCCGCCGGTCGGCGACATGATGGCGGTGTTGATGCCGACCACCTCGCCGTCGATGTTGAAGAGCGGCCCGCCGGAATTGCCGCGGTTGATCGAGGCGTCCGTCTGGATGTAGTGGTCGTAGGGACCGGAATTGATGTCGCGGTCGAGCGCCGACACGATGCCGGCGGTGACGGACCCGCCGAAGCCGAACGGATTGCCGATGGCGAGCACCCACTCGCCGATCCGCAGCCGTTCGGAGCGCCCGAACCGCGCCGCTTCAAGCTCCGTGTCGGACGTCACCTTGATGAGGGCGAGGTCGGTCTTCTCGTCCACCCCGATCACCTCGGCCGTGAGCTTGCGCCCGTTGGCGAAGTTCGCGACGATCTCGTCCGCGTCGGCGATCACGTGATTGTTCGTGACGATCAGCCCGGATGCGTCGATCACGAAGCCCGACCCGAGGGATTGCACGTTCCGGCTGCCGCGGCCGCCGTCGTCATTGTCGAAGAAATCCTCGAAGAAGTCCTCGCCGTCCGGCGCGTCCGGCACGTTGGGCAGCTGACGCCTCCGCGGCAGCGCAACCCGCTGCGAGGTGGAGATGTAGACCACCGAGTCGAGCAGCCGCTCGGCAAGGTCGGCGAACGAGAAGACGGCGCCCGTCCCCGTCGTCGGCAGACCGGGCGCCGCGACGCCGCCCGACGGCTCGCCGGCCTCGTCCTCGGGCGGAAGCTCCACGAGGGGGTCGCCCGGCAGCGCCGGCGCCGGGAGAATCGGCGGAGGCAATGCCTGCCCGGAGCCTTCCGGAGCCATCTCGGGCTCGGCCTGGACCGGAAGCGCCGGCGGCCCGGACGTCGTATCGGCCCGGAGCGCGCCGACCGGCGCCGCTGCGGCCGGCCCAAGAGCCAGCACCAACGCCAATGCGCCGCCGAAAGTCGCCTTGAATTTCATCCCATTGCTCTCCGCCACGAGGCGGGCCGGATATTGCCGCAAATCCGGGCGAAAGCGCGTCCCGCCAACATCACATTTGATTGCTTCCGCCGCTGATTGCTTCAGCCGCGTATCAGCCACACCACCGCGACGCCCAACGCCGCCGAAGCCACACCTACGATCCGCAGCGTGTCCCCGGCCGTGTGGGTGACCTGCTGAGCCATGCGCTTCATGAACTCCGGAAAGAGCGCGTAGAGCGCCCCTTCCAGCACCAAAATCAAGCCGATCGCCGCGACGACCTCGCTCATTGCACGGCGGACGGAGCCTCCGTCTCCGTCTCCACCTCGGCCTGGCCGTCTGCCTCCTCCTCAGGGTCGGCCTGGCTGTCCGCATCCGCCTCTTGCTCGGTCCCGGCGCCGTCATCCGCCTCGGCCTCGGGCACCTCCAAGACACCGGTGGGCGCCGCCGGCTGCCCCGCCGCGCCGGCTCCTCCGGACGCATCCCGGAAGAAGCGGAAGAACGGCGAGTCCGGCGAAAGGAGCAGCGTCGTTTCGCTGCCGCCGTCAAGGGCAGTCTCATAAGCCCGCATGGAGCGGTAGAACTCGAAGAAGTCCACGTTGCGCTGATAGGCGTCGGCGAAGATGCGGTTGCGGTCGGCGTCGCCCTGACCGCGCAGGATCTCCGCCTCGCGCTCCGCCTCCGCGACCGTCACCACGGCCTCGCGGTCGGCCTCCGCCCGGATGCGGGCGGCCAGCTCGTTTCCGCGGGCGCGCAGCTGGGCGGCCTCCGCCAGACGCTCGGCGCGCATGCGCTCGAAGGTCTGCTGCGAGACCTCCGGCAGGAGGTCGGTGCGCTTGATGCGCACGTCCACGATGTTGATCCCGAGCTCTTCGGTCAGCGGCTGCAGCTGCTGATGCACCTCCACCATCATCTCGGCCCGCTGCTCCGACAGCGCCGCCTCGAAGCTGCGCCCGCCATATACACGGCGCAGCGCCGCATCGAGGCGCGTGCGCATGTTCTCACGCGCGATCTCAAGGCTGCCGGAGACGTTCTCGCGGAACTCCCGCGGATTGACGATCTTGAAGGTGACGAAGGCGGAGACGAGATAGCGCCGACCGTCGCGGACCTGTACGCGAATATCCTCCAGCTCGAAGGAGAGCAGCCGGTCCTCGATGATCTGAACAGTCTCCACGAAGTTTGTCGGCACCTTGAAATTAATGCCCGGCTCCTCGATCACGCTCCTGATCTCACCAAACCTCAGGACGATCGCCTGCTCGCGCTCGTTCACGATGAAGATCGACGTGTAGACGAGCAGCACCGCCACGACGACGAGGCCCAGAATAACGGCTGTTGCGCGTCTCATTGGCCGTTCTCCTGCCTGCTTGAATTGCCCGTCTGACCGCCGGATGCACGACCGCTCCTCAGCTGGTCGAGCGGCAGGTAAGGAACGACGCCCGATGTGCCGCTCTCTTCCATGATGATCTTGTTGGAACGGGCGAGAACGCGTTCAAGCGTCTCCAAGAAGAGACGCGTCCGTGTCACGTCCTCGGCCTGCTCGTACTCCTCCAGGACCGCGACAAAGCGCTGGGATTCGCCCTCGGCTCCCGCGACCACCTGCTCGCGATAGCCAAGCGCCGCCTCGGTGATCTGCGCGGCCTGGCCGCGCGCCTCGCCGAGGCGCTGATTGGCGTAAGCCTCCGCCTCACGCTGGAAGCGGTCGAGATCCTGCTGTGCGCGCTGCACTTCTTCGAACGCGTCCGCCACTTCCGTCGGCGGGTCGGCACGCTCCAGCTGCACGCCCACCACCGTGACGCCGGCGCCGTAGCTGTCGAGAGTGAGCTGCAGCAGCGCTCGCACACCTTCTTCCACGTCGGCACGGCGCTCGGTGCGGACATCGCCCGCCGAGGAGCGCCCGACGAGCTCGCGCATGGCGCTCTCCGCGACGCGACGCAGGAGCGCATCGGGCTCGGCAACGTTGAAGAGGAAGTCCTTCGGCCGGGAGACGCGCCACAAAACGGTGAACTCGATCTCGACGATGTTCTGGTCGCCGGACAGCATCAAGGCGCCTTCCCCCGAGCTTCGACGGTCGATATCCGTGGAGAGCACCTCACGCTGTACGCGGGTGGAGACTTTCTCCACGGTCTCGACCGGCCAGAAATGGAAATGCAGGCCCTGCGTGGAGACTTCGTCCTTGGGCTTGCCGAACACGAGCTCCTGCCCGAGCTCGTCAGGCTGAACCGTGTAAATACTCTGGAAAAGCCACAGGATCGCCAGCGCCCCGGCGACCAAGAGCGCGATGGAGAAATTGCCCTTGCCTCCCGCGGGCAGGACGCTGCGCAGCCGGTCCTGACTGCGCTTCAGCAGCTCCTCAAGGTCAGGCGGCTGGGGGCCGCGCTGCTGGGGCCCCTGGCCCCAGGGGCCTCCGCCACCCTTCCAACCGCCCCCCCCATCATTGTTCCAGGGCATTCGCTCTCCTTTTCCGTCCCGCTACCCGCGGCACCTGCCGGTTTATAGAGGAGCGCCGCCGACACTGGCAACGTTACCGAACGGCAAGGTAACCGGGGCCCGATTGCGCGTCTCAGCGACGCCTTACATATACCGCGTATTCGGCACTCGCCGTGTCGCTTTCGCTCGGCGGCAGCGCCTCGCGATCCCTCTCGACCCACTCGGCGGAGGATATCACCGGAAACACCGTATCACCTTCCGGGGCTGCCGCGATATGCGTCACATGGAGGCGTGCTGCCGCAGGCAGCGTGGCGGCGAA
>CAZMJQ010000190.1:0-7651 GCA_964566475.1 uncultured Propylenella sp.
GATCTTCGCGTCGCTGTCGCCGATATTGAACGAGGCGTGCACCATGTCCGCGGGAATGAAGGCGCAGTCGCCGGCGCCGAGGACGCGCTTGTCCCTGTCGACCCACTGCTCGACCTTGCCGGCCACCACGTAGATCACCTCCTCCTGGTCGGGGTGCTTGTGAAAGTCGTGCCCCTTGCCGGGCGCCAGCGTCACGTCGATGACCGTGAGCTGCCTGGCGCCCGTCGTCGGCGGATTGCTGAGCCAGCCGAGCCGGCCCCAGTCGAGCACCTCCGGCTCGGTCTCCCTCGCCATCACGAACTTGCCGCCCATCGCTTCCCTCCCTCGAGCCTATTCCGCCGGGCCGCCGGACACGGCCGCTGCCTCTGGCTGCGCCTTCATAGCTATCGCCTTGAACGCCCTCGTCTGCTCCGTCAGCGCAGCCTCCACCGGCAGGCGCTCCATACTCGACGCGCCGAAGAAGCCATGGCAGTTCGGACACGCCTGCAATATGAACTCCGCGTCCGCCGGGTTGGCGATCAGCCCGCCGTGGCAAAGCACGATGACGTCGCGCCTGACACGCATCGCCGCCTCCGCGATCACGTCGATCTCCCGCACGCATTCGTCCAGCGACTTCGCCGAGCTCGCTCCGATCGAGCCGCCGACAGTGACGCCCATGTGCGCCACCACGATGTCGGCGCCCGCCTCGGTCATGGCTTCCGCTTCGCCAGGATTGAAGACATAGGGCGTGGTGAGGAGGTCGAGCGCGTGCGCGGCGGCGATCATGTCGACCTCCAGCGCGTAGCCCATCCCCGTCTCCTCGAAGCTCTCGCGCATGGTGCCGTCGAAGAGCCCGACCGTAGGAAAATTCTGCACTCCGGAGAAGCCCATCGTCTTCAGCTCCGCCAGGAACTGCGGCATCAGCACGAAGGGGTCGGTGCCGTTGACGCCGGCGAGCACCGGCGTCGACTTCACGACCGGCAGCACCTCGACCGCCATCTCCTTCACGATCTCGTTGGCGTTGCCATAGGCGAGCAGCCCCGCCGCAGAGCCGCGGCCCGCCATGCGGTAGCGCCCGGAATTGTAGATGATGATGAGGTCGATGCCGCCCGCCTCCTCGCATTTCGCCGACAGGCCGGTGCCGGCGCCGCCGCCGACGATCGGCTCGCGCCGCCGCACCATGTCCTGAAAGCGCTCCAGGATCGCCCTGCGTTCAATGCGCGGCATGCGCTCCCCCCTGACCTGCGATCGCACGGAAACTCTCCACCAGCGCGGCGGAGAACTCCGGGTCGTTGACGTGATGCGGCAGCCGCTGCAGCCGCCGGCTTTCGCCCAGCCGGAGCCTGGCCTCGAGCGTGTCGAAGAGGACCGCGTCCGCCTCCGGATCGTGGAACGGCTGTCCCGGCGCATCGATGGCGGACACGCCCTTCTCCGGGATGAGGATGCGGACGGGACCGTTGCAGCGGTTGAGTCGCTCGGCGATCCACTCGGCCAACTCGCGGTTCTCCTCCACGGTGGTGCGCATCAGCGTCACTTGCGGATTGTGCCGGTAGAGGCTCCGCGACCGATAGCGTTCCGGCACCGTGTCGAAGGGGCCGAAGTTCACCATGTCGAGCGCGCCGACGGAGCCGACATAGGGCACGCCGGTGCGGGCGATGGCGCCGAGCCGGTCCGGTCCGGCGGAGAGCACGCCGCCGAAGAGGTGGTCGCACACCTCCGTCGTCGTCACGTCGATGATTCCGGCGAGGTGCCCGCTGTCGGCCAGCTTCTCCATGGCGCGCCCGCCGGTGCCGGTGGCGTGGAAGACGAGGCAGTCGTAGCCGCCGCCGAGCAACGCGGTGGCCTGCGTCACGCAGGCGGTGGTGACGCCGAACATTGTGAGCCCGACGGCCGGCTTGCTCTCCGCCGCCGGAACTTCGGCGCGCGCCATGCCTGCGATGGCGTAGGCGGCGTTGGCGAGCACCCGGCGGCTGATGCGGTTCAGTCCGGCGATGTCCGTGACCGAGTACATCATCGCGATGTCGCTTACGTCGACATAGGGGCTGACGTCGCCGGAGGCGAGCGTGGAGACCATCAGCTTGGGCAGCCCGACGGGCAACACCCGCATGCCCGCCGTCACGATCGACGTGCCGCCGCCGCCGCCGATCCCAAGGATCGCAGCGATGTCGTCGCGCGTCGCGACGAAGCGGGTGAACGCTTCGCCCATCGCGGCGACCGCGCCGCCACGGTCGTCGAGGCCGAGGACGGCGTCGGCACCGGCCGGGTGATGCGAGGCGACTTCGCGCGCGCCCACGTCAGTGGGTCGCTGCGGCGTGCGGATGCCGACGTCGACGAGCAAAGGCGCGCCTCCCGCAGCCGCTACGCGCTCGGCGACGTAGGCGAGCTCCTCGCCCTTTGTGTCGGCCGTCCCGACGACGTAGACGCGCTTCATTCCCTCCCCGTGTCCCTGCGCTGCCCGACCGCTCGGATTGCGCTTGCTATTGTTTTGAGACGCCCGTATCGTATTGGCATGTCCGTCTCACCGCAAGCGGAACAATTGGAGCAGATGGCGCAAGCGCAGGACGCGGTCGGATCGTCGGGCCGCGGTCCGCGCGCGCGGATGAAGCGCCACATGCTGGCGGCCGCCATTCGCCTCATGCAGGACGGCTTCATTCCGTCCGTGAGCGACGTCGCGGAGGCGGCGGAGGTCTCCCGCGCCACCGCCTACCGGTATTTTCCGAGCCAGGCTGCGATGGTGCAGGCGGTAGTCGACGAGGCGCTCGGTCCCATCCTCGCCTGGCGCTCCGATCTCGCCGACGCCGACCGGCGGGTGTCCGAGCTTTTCACCTTCGCCTTTCCCCGTATGCTGGAATACGAGGCGACGCACCGCGCGGCGCTCGAGCAGGCGCTCGACCAGTGGGCGCGCCGGCAGGCTGGCACGCTCGGGGAGGAGGCGAGGATCGTCCGCGGGAATCGCCGCAAATTGCTGCGCGACGCGCTGGCGCCGCTGAAAGGGCAGGTCGGCAAGCGGTCGTTCGACAGGCTGGCGCAGTCCCTTTCGCTCATTTTCGGGGTTGAAGCTATAATCGTCCTCAAGGACATTTATGGCCTCGACGACGAGGGGGTGCGGGATGTAGCGCTTTGGGCTGCTCAGGCGCTTGTCTCGGCGGCATCGGCAGAGGCTTCCGCTTCGGGCGGCGCCGGGGCGGCGGAGGCCAGGGTCGAGAACGCGGCGCGAAGACCGCGAGGAAAGGGAAGCAGAGGACAGAAGGCTTAGCGACCGTCGAGAATCTTTGACGGCGTTCTCTCAAGGGAGGAAGTGACATGCAGAAGAAGACCTGGACTGGCTTGCTGGCCGGCACGGCGATGGCGCTCACCGCCATGCCGGCGTCAGCGCAGCAACTGACCATCCTCTGGGCGGAATGGGATCCCGCCAACTACCTGCAGGAGCTGGTCAACGACTACACCGCGGAAACCGGCGTCACCGTCACCGTCGAGACAGTGCCGTGGCCCGATTTCCAGACCAAGGCGTTCAGCGAGTTCAATGCCCGCGGCGACGCCTACGACATGGTTGTCGGCGACTCGCAGTGGCTCGGTGCCGGCTCGACCGGCGGCCACTACGTCGAACTCACCGACTTCCTTGTGGAGCACAACATTCACGAGACCTTCGTGCCGGCGACCATCAAGTACTACGCCGAGTATGACGGCAAGCACTGGGCGATCCCGCTGGAAGGCGACGCCAACGGCTGGGCCTACCGCAAGGACTGGTTCGAGGATCCGGACGAAATGGCCGCGTTCAAGGACAAGTACGGCTACGACCTCGGCGTGCCGGAGAACTACGACCAGCTCCGCGACATCGCCGAGTTCTTCCACCGGCCCGACGAAAACCGCTACGGCGTCGCACTCTATACCCAGACCGGCTACGACGCGCTGGCCATGGGCGTCGAAATGACGATCTTCACCTACGGCGGTGAGCTCGGCGACTACGCGACCTATGAGGTCGACGGTATCGTCAACTCGCCGGAAAACATCGCGGCGCTGGAGATGTACCGCGAGCTCTTCACGTTCACGCCGCCGAACTGGGGCCAGTCGTTCTTCCAGGAGAACAATCAGGCCATCACGGAGGGCCTGGTGGCGATGAGCATGAACTACTTCGCCTTCTTCCCGGCGCTTGCCAACTCGGCGACCAACCCCCATGCAGAGGGCACCGGCTACTTCACCAATCCGGCCGGACCCGGCGGTCAGCAGTACGCCGCACTTGGCGGACAGGGCATCTCGATCATCAGCTACTCGCAGAACCAGGAAGAGTCATTCAAGTTCCTCGAGTGGTTCGTCCGCGAGGACGTGCAGAAGAAGTGGGGCGAGCTCGGTGGCTACACCTGCCATGCCGCGGTTCTGGAATCGGAGGAGTTCCGCAACGCCACGCCGTTCAACCAGGCCTTTTTCGAGTCGATGCAGATCGTGAAGGACTTCTGGGCGACGCCGGAGTACGCCGAACTGCTCATCCAGATGAACGATCGGCTCCACCCGTACGTCGTCGGCGGCGAAGGCACCGCGCAGGCGGCCCTCGATGGCCTGGCTGCCGACTGGAAGGCGACCTTCGAGCGCTACGACCGCTACTGATCGCAAGCGGCTTGACGAACTGGACCGGAGGGGCATCCCCTCCGGTCCAACAACAACGACAGAAGTCGGGGAGGGAAGGGTGGCTGTCCTTGCGACGCTCGAGCCGGGGTCACGGGCCGCTGCGCGCGGATGGAGCGATCTCACCATCCGCAATATGTTCATCCTTCCGACGATCGCCTTCCTGATCGTCTTCAATATCTTCCCGCTGCTTTATTCGCTCGGGTACTCGTTCACCGATTTCCGGGCGTCGGTGAGCGCTCCGGCCAATTTCGTCGGATTGCGGAACTACCAGGAACTGCTCAACAGCCCGAACATCTGGCGCAACTTCACCGTCACCGCCCATTACGTGATCATCTCCGTCGGCGGCCAGGTTCTTGTCGGCTTCGGCATCGCGCTGCTCCTGAACCGCAAATTTCCCTTCAAGGGGCTGGTAACAACCCTTCTTCTCCTGCCGATGATGATGTCGATGGCCGTCGTCGGCCTGTTCTGGAAGCTGCTCTACGACCCGTCCTGGGGCCCGATCAATTACGCCCTCGGCATCGGCAAGTTCGACTGGCTGTCGAACCCGCACAACGCCCTTTACGCGATCGCCCTCACCGACATCTGGATGTGGGCGCCGTTCGTGATGCTTCTGTCGCTCGCCGGCCTTTCCGCGGTACCGCAGCACCTCTACGAGGCCGCCGCGATAGACCGCGCCGGCGCCTGGTACACCTTCACGCGCATCACGCTGCCGCTGGTGGCGCCGATCCTGCTGATCGCGATCATCTTCCGCACCATGGAGGCGTTCAAGACCTTCGACCTGCCGTTCATCATGAGCGCGCAGGCATCGACCGAGACGATCGCAGTCAGGCTCTACCGCATGGCCTTCCAGGAGTGGCAGACCGGCCGCTCCTCGGCGCTCGCCTACATCGTGCTGATCGTCGTGCTGGCGATCACCAACATCTACGTGAAGTACCTCAACAAGGTGAAGGAGCGCTAGAGATGGCCGTCGTCCGCTCGCCGGCCGCCCGTGTCTCCAACCGCCTCGCGATCGTCGCGGCGCTGATCGTCACGCTGATCTTCCTCGCGCCGATCTACTGGATCGCGTCGACCGCGTTCAAGCCGCGCGCGCTCGCCACCACTGTCCCGCCGACGGTGTTCTTCACGCCGGAGATCACTCCGTTCATCAAGCTTTTCACCAAGCGCGTGCAGCTCACCCAGCCGGTCGACCCCGAGGTCTATGCCGCCGCGCCGTGGTGGGAACAGCGCATCTTCGACGGCGGCGAGCGCGTCCTCTACGTCGGCGATCAGGTCCAGCTGTCGGCCTATCCCAACCGGTTCATGAACAGCCTGATCATCGCGGTGGTCTCGACCGTCCTCGCCGTCGGCATGGGGACGCTGACCGCCTACGGCTTCTCGCGCTTCCGAATAGGCGGGGCCGACGACTTGCTCTTCTTCATCCTGTCGACGCGCATGCTGCCGCCGGTGGTCGTCGCCATCCCGATGTTCCTGATGTACCGCGTCTTCGGCCTGACCGACACCCACATCGGCCTGATCATCCTCTACACCGCTTTCAACCTGTCGTTCGCGGTGTGGCTGATGAAGGGCTTCATCGACGAGATACCGAAGGAATACGAGGAAGCCGCGCTGGTCGACGGCTACACGCGCATGCAGGCGTTTTTCAAGATCGTGCTGCCCGAGGCGGCGACCGGCATTGCCGCCACCGCCGTGTTCTCGTTCATCATCGCCTGGAACGAGTATGCCTTTGCGCTGATGATGACCAACCGTCGCGCCCAGACCGCGCCGCCCTTTATCCCCTCTCAGGTTGGCTCTGGCCTTCACGACTGGACGGTGATCGCCGCCGGCTCGTTCCTGTTCCTGCTGTCGGTGGCGATCTTCACATTCCTGTTGCGCAACCACCTCCTGCGCGGCGTCACCTTCGGCGCCATCCGCAAGTAGGCCGGGCAAGAGGAGCGCCGCCATGACTTTCAAACAGATCAGCGCCCGATATATCGAGCCCGCCGCGCAGTGGACCATGATCGTCGGCATTATCTGCCTGATGCAGCCGTGGAACCTGTTCCTCCACCGCTACGGCGTGACCATCATCGTCGTCGGGCTCGTCGGCTTCATTATCTTCTCTCACATCAAGCCCGGCCCGGAAGAGAAATAGCCGCATGGCCGAGATCGCCCTCAACGACATCGAGAAGTATTTCGGCGACAACTACGTCATCCGGAAGCTGAACCTCACCATCGCCCATAAGGAATTCGTGGTCCTCCTGGGTCCGTCCGGTTGCGGCAAGACGACGACGTTGCGCGCCATCGCCGGCCTCGAGGAGATCGATTCCGGCGACATCCTGATCGACGGCAAGGCGGTACAGAACCTGCAGGCCGGCGACCGCGATATCGCCTTCGTCTTTCAGCTGTTTGCCCTCTACCCGCACCTCACCGCCTACGAGAATATCGCTTTTCCCCTGAAGGCCACGCGCGAGGGCAAGCAGGAGGTCGACCGCAAAGTGCGTGCGGTCGCCCGTGCGCTTCGTATCGAGCAGCTCCTGACCAAGCGCCCGTCGCAATTGTCGGGCGGCGACATGCAGCGCGTCGCGATCGGCCGCGCCCTCGTGCGCCGCCCGAAGGCGATGCTGATGGACGAGCCGATCGGGGCGCTCGACGCCAAGCTCCGCGAGGACATGCGCACCGAGCTGAAACGCCTTCACCTGGAGAACGACCAGACCACCGTCTACGTCACGCACGACCAGGTGGAGGCCATGTCGCTGGCCGACCGCATCGCCATCATGAACGAGGGCGTGCTGCAGCAGGTCGGTAGCCCCTCCGAGGTCTACAGCCATCCGGTGAACCTCTTCGTCGCCCAGTTCGTCGGCAGCCCAGTGATGAACGTAACGGCGGGAACGCTGAAGGCGAACGGCGCCCACACGAAGGTGGTGCTGAGCAACGGCGGCGCGGCCTTCGACTTCCCGCAGTCGCTCGCCCAGCAGATACCCGCAACGGATAACGGGCTGATGGTCGGCATAAGGCCGGAGGGCGTGCTCGTCGCGCGGCAGGACGTTGCGGGCCACGTGCCCGTCGAGGCGCA